>NZ_JAKUFT010000011.1:0-95264 GCF_022663605.1 Bacillus cereus group sp. BfR-BA-01379 | reverse complement strand
GTACAAGGAAATGTAACTGCGGAATATGTAAAAATTTACGGAAATACACAAATGAATAGTGATGCTCATATTGAAAAAACGAAAGTAAGAGGTATGATAGAAATTAAAGGAAAGTTTACTGGTGATTTCGTAGATGTAAAAGGCGCTTTAAATGTGAAAGGAGATATCGAAGTGGAAGAACTATCACTAACTGGTGGTCTTGAAAGTGATGGATTACTTAATGCTGAAAATATTGAAATTTCACTTCGTTATGAAGGAAGCAAAGTGAGAGAAATCGGTGGTAAGAAGATTACCGTTCGTAAAAAAGCGAGATTCATTCCATTTACAAGTCACGCAGGAAGCCTCCAAACGTCTATCATTGAAGGAGATGAAATTTATTTAGAGCATACGATTGCTGAAGTAGTAAGAGGAAACAACGTTACTATTGGTCCAGGATGTGAAATTAGTGTTGTAGAATATCATACTAGTTTTAACCAAAAAGGTAATGCAGTCGTAAAAGAACATAAACAAATATAAGTAGTACGAGGGAGAGCAAGATTATGGTTGAGAAGAATAATAAGCTCGGCTTTGTTGTGGCGGGCTTATTGCTAGGTATTTTAATGGCATCAATGGATAATACCATTGTCGTAACAGCAATGGGAACGATCGTTGGTGACTTGGGAGGCCTTGAAAACTTTGTATGGGTCGTTTCTGCCTATATGGTCGCAGAAATGGCAGGTATGCCGATATTTGGAAAACTATCAGATATGTATGGTAGAAAAAGATTCTTTATTTTCGGTTTAATCGTCTTTATGATTGGTTCGGCACTTTGTGGTACTGCTGAAAATATTACACAGTTAGGTATTTATCGTGCCATTCAAGGTATTGGCGGCGGGGCATTAGTACCGATCGCGTTTACTATTGTTTTTGATATTTTCCCTCCTGAAAAACGCGGGAAAATGGGTGGATTATTCGGAGCAGTATTTGGTTTATCAAGTATTTTTGGTCCGTTACTTGGTGCGTATATTACAGATTACATTAGCTGGCACTGGGTATTTTACATTAACTTACCGCTTGGCGTTTTAGCACTTATTTTTATTACATTCTTTTATAAAGAATCACGAGTTCATAGAAAACAAAAAATTGATTGGTTTGGCGCAATTACTTTAGTTGGTGCAGTAGTTTGTTTAATGTTTGCTTTAGAGCTTGGTGGACAAAAGTATGATTGGGATTCTAGCTTTATTTTAAGTTTATTTGGCGGATTCGCTATTTTAATTATTGCATTCATTTTTATTGAACGTAAAGTAGAAGAACCAATCATTTCATTTGAAATGTTTAAACAACGATTATTCGGAATGAGTACTATTATTGCATTATGTTACGGTGCTGCATTTATGTCAGCAACTGTTTATATACCGTTGTTCATTCAAGGTGTATACGGTGGTAGCGCAACAAACTCGGGATTATTACTTTTACCAATGATGTTAGGATCAGTCGTAACAGCGCAATTAGGTGGATTTTTAACGACGAAGCTTAGTTACCGAAACATTATGATTATTTCCGCGGTTATTATGCTGATTGGACTATTCTTATTAAGCACATTAACGCCAGAAACAAGTCGTATATTATTAACGGTTTATATGATTATCATTGGATTTGGAGTAGGTTTCTCATTCTCTGTACTAAGTATGGCAGCTATTCACAACTTCGGTATGGAACAGCGAGGATCTGCAACTTCAACGAGTAATTTCATTCGTTCATTAGGAATGACACTTGGTATTACAATCTTCGGAATGATCCAAAGAACAGGTTTCCAAGATCAATTAGAAGAAGCATTTAAAGGGATGAGCGGAGGAATGAATACAAATGCTTTAGGAGATTCAAGAGCTATTCTATCAGAATCGGCAAGATCTCAAATCCCGCCGCAAATATTAGATAAAATTATTGAAGCTCTTTCTAGTTCAATTGTTCAAACATTTATGTGGGCATTAGTACCAGCTGGTTTAGCATTCGTATTTATTTTCTTTATGGGAAATGAGCGCATGGTAATTAAGAAACAACAAACGAATAAAAAGAGCGAAACATCAAAAGCGTAATGAAAAAGCTCCTTTCCAATTGGAAGGGAGCTTTTTCGTATGTACGGATTTAGATTAGCCTTCGATAATTTCGTATTCTTCGTCTGCTAATAATAAAACTTGTGTTTTCTTACCTTTGTTTTGAACTTCGATTACATCGTATGCACCTAAGTCTCTTAGCTTGCTTTGAGAAGCGTTAACCATAACTTCCATAGAATCAATTAAGATATCTTCTTCAATGTATGATTCAGGCAATGCCATATCTTCTGTTTCTAATACACATGCATATAGATTTTGTAAGTTTTCAGCAGTTGGGTTTTGTTCCTCAACATCAATGATGTTTTTTACTGCTTCCATATTTTCTTCTTTTGCTTGGTATACTTTAATTTTAGCCATTGTTTTATTCTCCTTTATAACGTAATCGTAGAGGCTACACCTTATTATAACGTTTTTTTCATGAAAGATGAAATTGTTATATGTATTTATAGGAGAATTTATGTGCTATTCCTCATTATTAGCGTAATTTCATTATTAACGTGATGAATAAGTAACTATATTCTGGCGTTAAAGTTATATTGTCCAAGCTTTTCTCAGATTCCGCTCATATTATATGTATTAGATAAAACATATAGAGAAGGGATGGAGTGTAAGTGGGTTGTGAGCCGAAACGAAATCATCGATGTTGTCAAAAAAGCATATGTGAATTTTTACAAAGTCTAGAACCGTTTACGAAAGTGGAGAGTATCGTAATAGGTGGAAACAAAATTGTTGTATCTTATTTTCTTTCATTTAATGAGAGGGAAGGTATTGTATCATTCGTACAAGAGGACGATGAGGTTATCTTTGTAGATTGCTCTAGGATTGATGCAATTCAAATAGGAAAGGTTTGTAGTTGTAAAACGAAAGTTAAATTTATTGAATTGGATTTTAGTCTTCTTGGAAATGTGTGTCCGCAATGTTTAACGGAGGGAAGTACACTCTTTTTCGACTTTCACAATCCAGAATTGAATGTATCACTACAAGCAAAAACAATTGATGCACCTAGTTGTACTGAGTTTATAGATGAGATGGGGAATGTCGTAAAACAAATTACTATAATAGGTGAAGCAATTGTTTCGAAAGATTTTGTTCAAGTGCCTGAACTATTAAACTTTCGATTAGTTTTATCTGATACGGCTGCGAATCCTGTAAAGTTTGGAATACTGTTCATTAATTTCCCAGATCTTACGTTTATTTTTCTTTTCGCATCGAGTGGATATCTCAACATCTCGAACTGTTTGAAAATCGAGAGTGGAGCTGGTAATACTGAGATAGAAGAGATGAAAAAGATGATATCGAATGACGAGCATACGTACACATCAGTTGTTAAAGTGACTAAAGTATATAAAAACGGAGGAACAGAATCATTTGTTTATAAGAATGAGTTATAACATATGTATTTAAATGAACCCTTAAACTAATGTTGAGGGTTTTTACATAATAAAATATAGATTGCGAATTATTATTAAGTATATTAACTGTAAACCTTGTTACAGGACAGCCATTTACTTATTATTAGATGTTATAATAATTTTATATTTATGAATAATTTATAATAATATGAAGTTTAGTAGAAGTTTGCTTATATGTAGAATAAAAGGACTTATGAAAAAAGTAGAAGTACATTGATTCTAACGAAAGAAGGAATGCGAATGATATATGAAGCGAATATATATACGAGAGAAAAATTAGTTACTATGTTCGAAGATTTCAATAATGTTGTTTTACTTTCTTATTTACAAGGACATATGGGAACTGCTTGGGTAAATGATCTTGAAAATCCAACAGTAGCGCAAGTTACGGTAGGGATCTTTACATTTTACGCTGGGGATTCGAATGCGAAAGAAACTGAAGAATTAATACGTAACATTCCTGATAGAATGTTAGTAATCGCAAATAGTGAAGAGTGGAAAAAACGCCTAGAAACATGTTACGAAAGAAAAATAGATAAGTTTTTACGCTATAAATTCAAACGTAATGCGGAAGTTTTTGATCGTTCAAAATTACAATCTTTTATATCTGCGCTTCCAAAAGGATACGAGTTACGAAGAATAGATGAACATATTGTAAATATCCCTACATTACATAAGGTTTCTGAAGATTTTACAAGTCAATTTCAATCAGTAGAAGATTATTTAAACCGAGGTATAGGGTATAGTATTTTGTACAACGGAGTAGTTGTATGCGGTGCATCATCATATAGCATTTATGATAATGGGATTGAAATCGAAGTGGCGACTGATCTCAATCATAGAAGAAAAGGATTGGCGACTATAGTTAGTGCAGCGTTAATCTTGGCCTGCTTAGAAAAAGAGATATATCCAAACTGGGATGCAGCGAATACTACATCTGCTAAACTAGCTGAGAAGCTAGGATATGTTTTTGATAAGGCGTATGATACTTATTTTGTGGATAATAGTTGAATTCGTTTTAAATAAAAGAGCAGCTAGCAAAAGCTAACTGCTCCTCTCCAAGGGAGAATGGAGAAATACAATCATGTTACTTACAGTATTGGCGGAACAGTAATTTTTAATCAAATTACGATATAAGTTTAGATAAAATATCTTTGATTAAACCTGATGCTCCGATAAAGAGTACTGATAGGAAAACGATTGAGAATATACTTTTTTTTAGGTTTTTTAAACTCTAGGTAAATGTTAATAATGGCACCAATTGCAACTACAATAAAGATAACGAGTCTTACTACATCTATCATGAATAACGCTCCTTTTTATTACTTAATTGTATTTTATAGGAATACGTCTTCTGATTGGTTTATTGGAATACGATTTAAGGTAACTTAAAAAAATAATCTTTTATACGAATGTAATGTTAGGAGAAAAAGTAGTAATTCTATCTCTTGTAGAAGCTGATGGTGACCAAATAAAGTACGATTTTTAGTTGAGTGGGAGAAATAATTTATATTTTGATATACGATCTTTTTAGGCGCACTTACAGCTTACATAATAAAATATGCTTATCATAATGATCTAAACACCAATTATATTTTTTTAGAATAATTGGATGAACTACTTCTTTCGTAGTATCGACCTCAGTATAGCCATATTTCTTATAAAAGTTTTCTAATTCCTCAAAAGGAAGACAATATATATGTTGTACTTGTAATTTCTTCGCAGTTTCTACTAAAAATGAAACAAGTTCCCCAGCTAATTGTAGACCTCTAAATTTAGGGAGAATAAAAATTCCACCCATTTCAATAGTATCTTCATCTATTTGGACTAAACGTCCAACACCTGCATATTCATTGTTGTATGTAATGATTGCGACTTTCTCTCGGTTTAAATCACTTCGTACAAATCCTATTGAGTCATATTGATTATTAATCCATTCTAGATCATTAGATGTGGCTAGGTGAATACTCATAAGAATCCTCCTTTGGAAAATTTGTGCTATTGTTATTATATAGAATAAAATAATAGGAAAAAAGCGGTTATAATGGCATGATTTTTATTAACAGTTCAAGTTTTGAAGAATAGTGCATACAATATAAAGTCTTTTCCTTTCTTCATTTAAGTTTTACGTATATAATTTAAAAGTACTATTTTTATTTTATATTTTTTATATTTATAACAGAATAGAGGTTTAAAAATGGGTGTTAAAATCATTACGGATAGTGCAGCGGATTTACCGGTAGAATTGCTGCAAGCATATGATATTGATTTAATTCCACTCCGTGTTTATGATGAAGCAGAAACAGAGTATTTAGATGGAGTTACATTAGAGTCAGTTACATTATTGCAAAACATGAGAGAAGGCGCAGTTTATAGAACGTCATTGCCATCACTTGAAACTTTCCAAGAAAAATTTGTTTCTTATGCAAAAGAAGGTAATCCTTGTATATATTTAGCTTTTTCATCTGAACTATCTGGTACATATCAATCGTCAGTTGTTATTAAAGAAGAAGTGAAAGAAACATATGCAGATTTAGATTTAGAAATTATTGATACGAAATGTGCTTCGCTTGGTCAAGGGCTTGTCGTATTAGAAGCGGCTAAAATGGCGAAAGACGGCGCATCAAAAGAAGATATTTTAAAACGTGTCGATTTTCTAATGAACCATATAGAACATATCTTCACTGTAGCTGACTTACAGTACTTAGTGAGAGGTGGGCGTTTAAGTAAAGTAGCTGGTTTTATCGGTGGTTTACTAAACATTAAACCGATCTTAAACGTGCAAGAAGGAAAACTTGTACCACTTGAAAAGGTAAGAGGGAAAAAGAAAGTACTAAGCCGAATTGTAGATATTATGGAAGAGCGCGGAAAAGATCTTAAAGATCAAACAATCGCTATGACCCACGGTGATGACTTAGAAACAGCTGAAGCATTAAAAGGATTAATTACAGAAAGATTTGGCTGTGAAGTATTTATCGTAAATACAATTGGAGCAGCAATTGGAGCACATACAGGACCTGGTGCGTTAACATTGTTCTTCTTAAATGAGGTAGAGTAAAGGATTGATCTTTTGATCAATCCTTTTTTAATCTAATTTAATTGTTTTATGTGAATAAAATATATAATTATTTATTAACTTTCTCTTTAATAGGTAAGAAAGTAGATAGGAAAGTAATGATAACTAGTCCAAAGCTGATTCTTTCAGTTTGATCAATTACTAAGTCATTTTTCCACTGATAAAGGAAAGAAGCGATTATTAAAAGTAAAGCAGCGCCTCCAACATATCTTACTATTTTTCGTGCGGATTCTTCTTTAAATCTTACAATCATGTTTATCATCCTTTCGTTTTTATTGAATAATTCGACAAGCTAATTTCTAGGATTTGATATTAATAATTCATCTATTAAATTTATTTGGTATATAATAGATATTTTTTATGTATTAGGTAAATGTAATGAACTATAACTATCTAAATGAAGAATGATAGCTTACATGTAGTTAAATCCTTTTCATTAAGTTTATCGTAATTCAAGTATATGATTCTGTGTTTGTTAATAACAAGTAGTAAAATTACATGAAAAAAATGGACGAAAAATCTAAATTTTAACCATTAAATTTAACAAAGTATCTAGAAATAATCATAGTATGAATGTAAAATTAAAATGCATGATACATTTTTTTACATTTGTAAAGTTATGCATTTTCTTAGTATGAAAGATTAAGCAATACATAATGGCTTATTTAGTAAAAAGTATGAAATGGTTAAGCAGGGAGAGTAGAAAGATGGAAATAGGGGAACGTATTCGGCAAGTTCGTATGCATAAAGGATTGACACAGGGGGAGCTCGTATCAGAAATATGCTCAGTAACCTATTTAAGTAGAATTGAGAGTGGGAAAATCAAACCATCACCTTCTTTTATAACGAAGGTTTCTAAAAAGTTAGAAGTTAAGAGCGATTATCTTATAAATGGAAATTACGAGGAGATAAAGTTTACTATTTTTAAAATATGTAATAAATATAAAAAAGATAAAAGTATTACAGAAGCTGACTTATCTTTGTTAGAATTATACGTTCGTGAAGTGGATTCAATGCATTTATTACTAAAGGTATATGGTGTACTTATATATTATTATGCCCGAAAAAAAAACGTTTTACATGTAAAGTCGCTTATAGATCAAGCTTCGCAAATGATACCAAGTCAGGTCGAACTACAAGATCCAGAAGATTATATTTATTACTTAAAAGCCCGAGGTTTATATTTTTATAATAAACAAGACTACATTGCTGCGCATGATATTTATGTACAGGCAGAGAGTTTACTTGGTGTAGAAGAAACTGAACAACATGGTCATATATACTATAATTTATGTCATGTATATAAGGAGCTTTATAAAGATAAAAGTATTAGTCGTTTGTATGCCTTAAAAGCTTACAACGTATACAGAAAAAATGGTATGCAGAAAAACGTAATAAATACACTTTTAATGCTTGCAATATTGTATATTATGGATGAGTTATATGAAAAGGCACTTGAAATTTTACAGCAAGTAGAAAAAAGTTTGGCTATTAATGGTGATTCAAAGTATTTACCTATAATTTCATATGATTACGGGAAAATTTATCAAGGCTTGAAAGACTATACGAATGCCATTAAATACTACGAAAAAACTTTGGAATTAAGTGAATTTTTATCACAGAAAGATCAAAAAGTATATGCGTTACGAAACATGTTGGAGATTTACATAGAACTTAAAGATTGGAAAAATGTTAATAAAGTTATGAATGAAGCATTTCGTTTTTTATCGATTTATGATGTGCCAATTGCATTTGTCCAACTATATGGTTTGAAAGCTAAAGTATTCAAAATACGTGGGGATTATTATGAATATGAAAAAAATATGCAAAAAGCAATTGAAGTAGGAGTAGAAAAAAGCCAACAGCGTTTAGTTGCTGAATTCTCCTATGAATTAGGTAACTTTTATAATGAAAATCGCTCTTATAAATTATCTGCAAAGTATTTTAAAATATCAGCTGAAAATAAAATGGATTTATAATGCAGTTTAGCCAAAATTCTTATGAATTGTAAAGAGTTATCCAAAAGAGTAGTATATTCTATACTTTTTGGATAACCTTTTTTATTACTATTCTATAATTACTGTTTGATATGGCGGATTTTTCTTTTATTAGAAATTAATATTTTTTCCAGCAGCAATACCATTCATCTGTTTATGTTATATGTGTTTCAGTAGCATAGGAAAAGAATATAAATAAGAATGTGTTTATAGAAATCTAAATATTTAAAGATATTAATTTTTTTACATTTCATTTATAATTGTGAGGGGAGAAACATCTGTAACTATTTGTAAAAATAGGAGGCGGCTATAAAAATGCAAGAAATTGCTAGGTGGGATTTAGATCAATTGTATCCAATTGAGGATATTCTAACTCCAATATTGGAGTTGAAAGAACAATATTATGTGACAAAAGATGTAGAGATTCTTTCAAAACTTATACAAGCTATTGAAAAAGCAGAATACTATATGTATTGCCGATCGGCTGAAGAAAGTGTTACATCTGAACTTGCTATAGCGTTTACGACAGTAAAAGATTTGAAAAGAGAAGTGCAGCAAGTAATACAGCAAAGTGAAATGGAAACTTCCAATAATCTTAATACTAATTTAATAAAAGATGAACTTGATGCATGGGAAAATATGTACATACAATTAAGAAATAAGATAGAAATAGAGCACAATAATAAACAATTATCATTTGGTCACGCAAATAACATTGCACTGAATAGTGATAATGAAAAGGAAAGATTAGAAGTATTCGAGTTATTAACAAGTGCCTTACATAAGGAAAAAGAAATCTTCGCTACTGTCTTAAATCAAATAGGGAGATTACGCAATACAAAGAGTAATGAATTAGAAGAAAGAGAGATTTTAACGCAATCTCTACATGCGAATGGTATTTCTGAAACTGTATTATTACAAATGTGGAATGCGACAGAAGAAAATCTTGATACATTAGTAAGTGCTTTAAACGTGTGTAAGAAGGGGGAAGCTTCGATTACATGGCATGAACTTATGACCGTAAAGGAAAATAATGAGGTTCATATCCCTTTTTCAGTAGCAGTTCAAAACATATACGATGCGTTCGAAAATATAGATAAAGAATTAGCAGAATTTGCACGGAATGCAATAGAGAGTGGATGGGTGGATGCGGAACCGAGAGATAATAAACCACCTGGTGGATTTTGTGCTCCATTTTTCAGTGAAAAAGAATCACGAATCTCTATGCGTTATGACGGAAGTATCGATAGTGTAAGAGTACTTGCGCACGAACTAGGACATGCTTGGCATTTTTATAATATGAGTTTTGAGCAATCTACTTCTTTTTTAGATGATTATTTGCCAATGAGTACGGCTGAATCGGCGTCTATTTTCTTTGAAACGATACTGCTAAACTATCTAATTCAAACAACAGATAGTATAGATATGAAAAAATCATTGCTTAGTTGGAAAATAAGAAACTGTTTTAATTATGTAATGGCAATTCGGGCATCATTTGAATTTGAAAAGAATTTTTATGAAAAATGTAAAGAAGGTCCTTTAAGTGCTGATGAAATCGAGAGGTTATCTATAATAGCACAAGAAAAAGCATACGGGAATGCATTATTAGAATATCAGCCGTTTGTTTGGATGAAATATGTTCAGTTTTATATAGCAGATGTACCTTTTTATAATTATCCATACATATTTGGGTATTTAGCTAGTTTTAGTTTATTAGAAATAGCTAAAGAAAGTAAAAGTACTTTTCATTTAAAATACAAAGAGTTTTTACGAGAAACAGGAAAAGCTCCAGTGGAAGAGCTTATGAAAAAACATTTTGAAATAGATATAACAAGCTATGTATTCTGGGATAAAGCTTTTAAACAAATTTCTAAAGATATTGATGAATATTTGAGGCTTATTTAGAGTGAAAAAGGGGACAACATACATGAACAGAATAGGAATTATCGGAGCAATGCAAATTGAAATAGACTTACTTTTAGAAAAACTAGCTATACAAGAGGAACAGACGATTGCGGGAATGCCCTTTTACATTGGCGAATTCATGGGAACAGAAGTAATTATTACACGTTCTGGTGTAGGGAAAGTAAATGCAGCCGCATGTACGCAAATATTAATTCATAAATTTGATGTAGATGCTATCATCAATACGGGTGTTGCTGGAGGGCTACACCCAGATGTAAAAGTTGGTGATATCGTTATTTCAACGAATGTTACCCATCATGATGTAAGTAAAACTCAAATGAAAAACTTATTCCCGTTCCAAGAAGAATTTGTCGCAAGTAAGGAATTAGTAGAGTTAGCACGTATTGCATGCGATAGTAGTAGTTTACATATGGAAGTTCATGAAGGAAGAATCGTCAGCGGTGAATGTTTTGTTGAAGATTCAAAACTAAAAGCGAAATTAATAGACGATTATGCACCACATTGTACAGAAATGGAAGGCGCAGCAATTGGACATGTTGCGCACATAAATGATATACCGTTTCTCGTTATACGATGTATTTCTGACAGTGCAGACGATGAAGCTCAAGTTTCCTATGATGATTTCGCAAGAACTGCCGCAAATTATTGTTCAGAAATTATCGTTGAGATGCTAAAAAAGATATCGAGTAATACTTATAGTTCAAAAGGAGAGAATGAAATGTTACAAGCATTAATTTTTGATATGGACGGAACGTTATTTCAAACAGATAAAATTTTAGAATTATCGTTAGATGATACTTTTGATCATTTGCGTTCATTACAATTATGGGATACGGTAACACCTATTGATAAATACCGTGAAATCATGGGTGTTCCGTTACCGAAGGTTTGGGAAGCTTTATTACCAGATCATTCTCTTGAAGTAAGAGAACAAACAGATGCATATTTTTTAGAAAGATTAATTGAAAATATTAAGAGTGGAAAGGGGGCATTATACCCGAACGTAAAAGAAATTTTTACATATATAAAAGAAAATAATTGTTCAATATATATTGCTAGCAATGGTTTAACTGAATATTTACGAGCAATTGTATCTTATTATGACTTAGACCAATGGGTTACTGAAACGTTTAGTATTGAACAAATAAACTCACTTAATAAAAGTGACTTAGTAAAAAGTATTTTGAACAAATATGATATAAAAGAAGCAGCGGTAGTTGGAGACCGGTTATCTGATATACGTGCAGCGAAAGATAATGGCTTGATTGCGATCGGATGTAATTTTGATTTTGCACAAGAAGGTGAACTTGCTCAGGCAGATATAGTAATAGATGATTTATTGGAGTTGAAGGGGATATTGCCTGTTGTGCAGGGGTAATAAAGTCATTTTAAAAAATTATATAATTGTATAAAAGGCCTTCTTCCACTAGCGGAATAGAATTCATTTGTGATAAATCAGTAATCGTTTGATTTATTTTAAAACTGAGTAGAGGATTATAAATTGTGCAGTTTTTTGCCAATACCTATAAGTCTTATTTCACGGGGGAAAGTATGCTTAAAGATAATTTTAAAATTAGTAATATTCCTACGGTTTTATGGGGAGATAAGAGTGAAAAAATTTTTATTGCAGTACATGGAAATATGTCCAATAAGGAAGATGCAGTTATTCAAATATTAGCTGAAGCAGCCAATCAAAAAGGTTATCAAGTATTAAGCTTTGATTTACCTGAACATGGAGATAGGAAAAATGATAATACTCCTTGTAAAGTACAGTTTTGTGTTAGTGAATTATCTATAATCATGAATTACGCAAAAGAACATTGGAAAGAAGTAAGTGTGTTTGCATGTAGTATCGGAGCTTATTTTAGTCTTTTAGCCTATAAAAATGATGTGATAGAAAAGGCATTATTTTTATCACCAGTAGTTAATATGGAACGAATTATCGAAAATATGATGAAATGGTTTAATGTAACACCAGAACTTTTGCAAAAAGAAATGACTATAGAGACACCTATTGGTCAAAGATTATATTGGGATTATTTATGCTATGTAAAAGAACATCCTATTAATTCATGGAATACAGATACATATATTATGTACGGAGCCAAGGATGAACTGTGCGAATTTGAAACTATTAATTATTTTACAAAAAAATATCGTTGTGAATTAGAAGTCATGGAGACGGGTGAACATTACTTTCATACTGTAGAACATTTAAAGATATTTGAACAGTGGTTACACAAACATATCAATTAACAAATTATAATTTATTTTGAGTCTGTTAGAGAAGAATGATGAATATATAAACTAATACAATATTTGAGAGATATTATAAATGTATTTACTTAAACGGCTTTATTCATGACTTTTGAGTACAAATAGCTTTAAATATATAGAAGTTAAACAATTATATTATCGATTTACATCTGAAGTGAAGAAAAATCATTCTATGAATTGAATAAAGTAACAACCATAAAAATGCTCAGAATAAAATGATTCTAGAGCATTTTTATGCATTTTCACATTAAGGGGGGAATTTAATTGAAAGATATACATATTCAAGAAATAGAAAATTTGAAGAAATATGTATTCAATCATCTAGTTCAAGAGAGTGAAGAAGAAGGCTTTAACTTCCTAAAAAAATTAATAAGTGATTATGAAAATAAAATAAACACATTTAATAAAATTGGTGAATGTTTATATGGTATTTTTCAAGGGGAAAAGTTAATTGGAATAGGAGGGTTAAATGAGGATCCATATACAGAAAATAATAAGGTTGGCCGATTAAGGAGATTTTATATTTCAAAGGACTACCGTCGTATAGGACTAGGGAACTTGTTATTAAACCGGCTATTATCCCATGCGGAAAAGTATTTTAATGTGGTTGTTTTACGTACAGATACAAAGCAAGGTGGTGCGTTTTATACTGCCAATGGATTTGTGAAAGGAGAATTTTATAAAGAATCTAGTCACTATAAAGTATTATATGAGTAAAAAAAGAGACCTCTTCTTATAAAAATAAGCTTATGAAGTCTCTATTTTCTGTTTAATCCTGTTTAACATTCATTTCTTTCAATAACCCCTTCGGATCACCTTTCACATAATAAAAGTGCGGGTTGTTTTCATCATCGTAAAGCATAATATAAGGCTTTTGATTAAGTGGTAGAAGAATTAGTACTTCATCAATTGTTGTATGTAACCATTGATTTGTAATAGAAACTGGTTTAGATAAAGGAATTTTTATCATGTGACCATCTTTTGGAACGACGTTTAAGTTTTTAAATGGGCCAGTAATGGATTTAGCATATTGAACAGCTTCTTTTTGAATAGCTGGATCTAAAGATTGTTTTTGAATGACCATTTCTTTTTGACAATCAAATACTTCAATTTGTTGATTTGTATTTGCGAGCGCATTTGTTGATAATAAGAAGCAGAGAAGAGTAATGACCCCGATTTTTTTAATCATAATACAACACCTCGTCTTTACTATACCCTTAAAAGGTTCAAATATTTTTCTGTCACATTGATGTAACAAAGAAGTTGTATAATACAATTGGTTTTTGTTTAAAAGCAATGGAGGATAATGCATGAGAGTATTAATCGCAGATGATGAACAAGATATGTTAAGAATTTTAAAAGCTTATTTTGAGAAAGAAGGCTTCGAAGTTTTATTAGCGAAAGATGGAGAGGAAGCACTTCAAATATTTTTTGATGAAAAAATTGATTTAGCTATTTTAGATTGGATGATGCCGAAACATAGTGGTATTACTGTCTGTCAAGAAATAAAAAAGAATTCAAGTGTAAAGGTATTAATGCTTACGGCGAAAAGTGAAAGTGAAGATGAATTAGCAGCGTTTCAAAGTGGTGCAGATGAATACGTAAAAAAACCATTTCATCCAGGCGTACTCATTACGCGAGCGAAAAAGCTAATACAGCACGATGATGTCATTCAAGTTCAAGATTTGAAAATAGATTTCACTAAAAATAAAGTTTATAAAAATGACAAAGAGTTGGATATTACAAAAACAGAGCTAGAATTAATAAAGTGTTTTTTAAATCATAAAGGCATGATTTTAACTCGCAAAAAATTGTTAGATATCGTATGGGGATTTGACTATTTTGGAGAAGAGCGAACTGTTGATACACATGTAAGAAGATTACGTAAAAAAGTAGGAGAGAATATCATAAAGACGCACCGCGGGCTAGGATATAGTTTGGAGGAGCAGAGTGAATAAACTTGGAAAAAAGCTATTTCTCAGCATTTCTTTAACTGTTATTCTTATTTTTACAATCTCTTTATTATTAATTAACTATCTTTTACCGAAATATAATATTTACAAAACGCGAGAAAGCTTAGAAGGTATAACAGCACAGATACAGTCCATACCGAGTAAACAACTGGATGAAGCAATTACTAGCATTGAAAATGAAGGAAATGTTACGATTGCGTATACATCCATAAAAGACTCTGAAGATCATATTAATGATGAATTACGTATGCAACTTTCAAGAAAAAGGGTTGCCCTTAATAAACTTTGGATTACTAAAGAAGAAATAACGAAAGTAAAGCACTTCGGGCAATCGAATAAAATATATGATCAAGAGAAGATGAAATCTAGCTTTTTTGTGAAATACATTGCGAAAGACGATATGTTGATTTTAGTAGGGGTTTCGATCGCAAATTCTAATGAAGTCATAAAAACGTTAAATACATTTTATTTGTACATTTTAGGCATTACGATTTTTCTCATTATCGTACTTGTATGGATACTTTCAACAACAATCACTAGACCATTGAAAGAATTAAGTGAAGTGGCAGAAGATATTTCAAATTTGAAATTTGAACGAGCGAAAGTGAAAACAAATGATGAAATAGGGGAATTAGCTAATAGTATTAATGTCATGAGTGATAAACTACATGAGGCACATGAAGATTTAACAGATCGAAATGAACATTTAAAACGATTTATGGGTGATGTAACGCATGAATTAAAAACTCCAATCGCTTTAGTAAAAGCATATTCTATGGGAATAAAAGATGGTTTAGATGATGGTACATACATAGATACTATTATTAAACAAACGGATCACATTTCGAACTTAATTGAAGAGTTATTACGATTTTCTAAACTAGAGAGAGATGTTTTACAAAAAGAACAATTTTCTATTGTATCACTAGTCCAAAGTATATTAGATAAACATAAGATTGAACTGGAATCGAAAGAAATTGATTTGCATGTGAACTATAATGTTGGAGATGCAATTATTTATGCAGATATAAATAAAATGAGAATGGTGTTTCAAAATTTAATATCTAATGCGATAAAATATACAGCAAATCAACATATAAAAATTACTTTAGAAGAACGAAATGACAGTGTATATTTTCAAATCCAAAATGGTATGAATGTAGAACATATGAAAGATATCGATAAAATTTGGGAACCTTTTTACGTCTTAGAATCTTCTCGTAGTAAAGACCATTCCGGTACAGGACTAGGTTTAGCGATTGTGAAAAGTATTTTAGAAAGACATGGTTTTGATTATGGTGTCTATACAATAGAGGGAGATATACGATTTTATATTAATATGAAGAATGACTAATTCAATACTATTAGAAACATCGTCTATTATTAGGCGATGTTTTTTATTGATTATATGAGAGTAGGAAATTAGAATATATAACCTCGAAAGCTCGTTTGAAGGATGTTCTACCCATTTTTCAAGTTATCGCATAAATATAAACTGAATTTTCAGTAATTTTGTTGTATAGTAAAAAGGAGACATATATGGGGAGGAAAGAATATGGGGAAAAAGAAAATAGCAATTACATTATCGACAATCGTATCTTTATCAGTTACATCAGGAGTTTCTAGTATGACTGCGTATGCAGACAAGAAAGAAACAAACTACATAAATGAGAATGACGTGAAGTTAAATGGGAAAGTTGCAGAAGGACTACAATCGAATACGAAGATCGAATTAGAAAATGGGATGACAAAGCCGATTTACTCGCTTGATGAAGCAATTATCGAAAATCTATTTGTAGAGACGGAAGTTGATAGTGATCGAGATGGAAAAAAGGATCGTGTATCAGTAAAGGTTATGCGTCCAAAAACAGATCCTAATGTGAAAGTGCCCGTTATATATGAAATGAGTCCATATCGATCTGGTTTAAAAGATGTTCCTGTATATAATGTAGATGAAGAATTGTATGCGTATGAAGGCAAACCGTATGGGGCTGTTAATCTTGGTTCATACGGCAATTATTATGTGCCAAGAGGCTATGCAGTGATTTTAGGTGAGAGTATTGGAACTGGAAAATCAGACGGATGTCCAACAACTGGAGATGAGCAAGAAATATTAGGGACAAAATCTGTTATTGATTGGGTAAATGGACGTGCGAAAGCATTTACAGAAAATGGTGAGGAAGTTAAAGCTGATTGGTCAACAGGAAATGTAGGTATGACAGGAGTATCTTATAATGGTACGTTACCAAATGCTGTTGCGACGACTGGTGTTGAAGGGTTAAAAACAATTATTCCAATCGCAGCGATTAGTAGTTGGTATGATTATTATCGTGCAAACGGTGCAGTCATTGCGCCAGGCGGATACCAAGGAGAAGATACAGATAATATGGCAGAAGCAGTACTAACAAGAGAAAATCCTGAAGTTTGCGGACAAGTAATAAAAGAGCTAACAGCTGGACAGGACCGGAAAACTGGTAATTATAATGATTTTTGGGATAAACGTAATTATGTAAAAGATGCTAAAAATGTAAAAGCAAGCGTATTTGTTGTTCATGGTTTAAATGATTGGAATGTTAAGACGAAGCAGTTCGCACAATGGTGGGATGCACTTGGAGAAAATAATGTTCCTCGTAAAATGTGGTTACATCAAGGTGGACACGGTGGGACATCAACTAATGACTGGCAAAGAACACAAAATAAATGGCTCGATTATTGGTTGTATGGAATTGAAAATGGAATTATGAATGAACCAATGGTTGATGTACAACGTGAAAATAAAACTTGGGAAAAATTAAAAAACTGGCCGGATCCATCGGCTGTGCCGTCAAAAGTTCGGATGTATTTAAGTAACAAAGCAGTTAATTTACCATTAAGTATGGGCTCTGCAAATAAAGTTTTCTCATTCGTAGATGATGCAAAACTGAAATCAAATCAATTAATAGCAAACCCAGAATTAGAAGTAGCAAATCGATTAGTGTATACAATGCCGGTATTACAAAAAGATATGAGAATAAGCGGGACACCAAAGATTTCAATTACAGGAAATATTGATCGTCCTGTATCAAATTTAACAGCATTACTTGTTGATTATGGCGGAGCAAAGCCTGAAATTGTTACGAGAGGTTGGATGGACCCACAAAACTTAAATAGTATAAAAGATTCAACAGCACTTAAACCAGGTAAAGATTATACATTCACATGGGACATGCAGCCAGATGATTATGTATTTAAATCGGGGCATCAAATAGGGGTTGTTTTACTCGCTAGTGACTATGATTATACAATTAGACCGAAAGCTGGAACGAATCTTACAGTGAAATTAAGTGAAGTGACATTGCCAATTGTGAAATAAATAGTTATGGATAAAGAGCTTACTGCATAGTAAGCTCTTTACATTTTGAAATGGGAGTTTAATGTGAATTTTTATTGGTAGAAACAAAAATGCTTACAATAAATAAAAAAATGGCATTTATGATCAATAGTACACTAAAGGTAAGCCCAGCAAAACCTCCATCAAATCCATCTCCTACTTTTTCACCAATTACGTGTAAAGCGGTGAAGAAAACAATCGGGGAAGAAAGAATGAAAATACCACTGGCTATTTTCCATATTTGTGGATATTTCTTTGCTATAAAGAAAATCAGAGTATTAAAAGAAATAAGAAGAAAAACAAATCCAATTAATGAATTCATCATATCCTCCTTTCAGTATAAGTCTGAATTTTCATATGTTCATTTTGAATGGAATATTATACAATATAATTATATTTTATGGAAAGTGAGTGATATATTATGACAGTCAGCTCTTTCGAATTTTTATTAAAAATAAAGGTACAGGAAGATTAATTGACAGAAAATCTTCCGTACGTAAAAAACGGAGGAGAAAATAAATGTTTAGTTTTTATAGTACACTTTGCACGGAACTTTATGATTTCACTAAGCCTGTCGGTTATTCTTTAAATGGTGATATTGAGTATTATCAAGAACGTTTAAAAAATTGTAGTGGAAGAATTCTCGAAGCGGCAGTAGGATCAGGGCGTGTCATCATCCCACTTCTTGAAGCTGGTTTTACAGTAGATGGGATAGATTATTCACCTGAAATGCTAGAATCGTGCCGCATACGATGTAAAGAGAGAAGCTTACATCCTAATTTATATGAGGGAAGCTTACAACAATTTTCACTGCCACATAAATACGAGGCAATTATCATTCCTACTGGATCTTTTTGTTTAATTGAAAATCGTACGGATTCGATAAACGCATTGAAATGTTTTTATGAACATCTTAATTCAGGCGGGCGACTAATCGTAGATATTATGCTTCCGCATGACTGGAAGACTGGGGAAATTCATACATCGACTTTTTCTTTGCCGAACGGAGACGGTATTACATTAGAAAATAAATCAATTGAAATAGATTGGCTGAACCAAGTTACTCTATCCTATTTAAAATATGAAAAATGGAGTAAAGGACAGTTAGTACAAACAGAACTACAACGCTTCGCGCTGCGCTGGTATGGAATAGAAGAGTTTAAACTTCTGTTAGAAAGTATAGGTTTCTCTATTATTACTTGCTCCGCTGACTATGTTTATGAAAAAGAACCGTCAAATGCAAATCAAATGTTTACGTTTGAAGCTGTGCGAAACGAAAAATAAAGAACTATGTATGTAAACAAGGGAGTCGATATTATATCGACTCCCTTGTTTTAGTTGTGAGGTTATCATATATGCATTGTCCAAGCATTCTTCTACTAATTACATATACTATTTATGTTAAAGTCAGTCATTATTTTGAATAGGGCTGTTATTTTATTATAAATGATATTTTAGAGCAGTAGGGGGGATGAATTTGGAAAACGTAGAGCAAGGAAGAATTGAAAATCAAGTGTATTCAAATCGTGTAGTAAGATCTGAATTTGATGCAAATTGGGAAACATGTATATCAAAAAGTGGTTATGTAATTTATGTAGCAACAAGTAATAATGCTGAAGTAATAGTACTTCTTGCAGATGGTTCAAGTAAATTATTAATTTTTGAAAAAGGCGGTAAAGTAGTAGTAGGCGGCGGTGGAACAAGTCACTACAGTAAGCCACATATTGCAAGAAATATTTAAGGTAGTACATGCATTTGAGAAGTAGCTGGAAAACGGTTAGTCATTCATGTTTATAGCATGTATGACTAGCTGTTTTTATTTAAATCATTTTGGAAGGACTTGATTTGTTATAAATACTTTTAGGTGCCCAGAGAAATTAGGAGGGAATTGTACGGGTAAGAGTTTAAGATATAATGTAGGTTTGGAAGTACCATATTAGTGACATAGAAAAAGCATTTCCTATTTCGGGAAATGCTTTTTCTATGTTATAGTATAATAGTGTTTTAAATCGATGTTATTTTAATATAACTCAAGTTTTGTTGTGTATTATTTTTATATTAAATTAGGGGTGTAAGTATTTTTTTATATAAGGAGTCATAAATAGAGAAATGAAAAATATAGACTTTATACTAGAAAGTGACGAAGCATTAAAACCGTCTGAGCGATTAGTACTATTATTATTAGAGAAGCATAGAATGTTATATACGAACGATCTATTAGCATTATCTAATTTATCATATAAAACATTAACAGATTCATTAACGGCGCTCGTTTTAAAATCATATGTATTAAAGGAAACAGGTAAGGGAAGAAGACAGAATTGTTATAGATTGGTATGATAAGACTGCTGATTTTAGAGAGTTAATAATAAGTTTTTTTCAAATGTAATGAGAAATATCGTTTTTGTTTTCAAATGAAAAACACTCTACAATGCGCGGTTTAATATTTGAATTTCATTTTTATTAATGATAATTTTATTGTTGTTAAAAATTGAAAAATAAAATAAACTGCATAAAAAAGAAATAAGAAAACAATCCGTTTTAAAAATGGATTGTTTTTTATTGGAATAATATTATTTGATATGTTGAGAGCCTGAATAATTATTCTACTTCGCTTGTATACTTTTCAGGTAATAATTCCATTACGTTACATTTTACAAGTTCACCATTATAAGAAAGTATAACATTCGTATTTTTTCCATAATCACTTATTAATTCTCGACACATACCACACGGAGCAACAACCCAACATTTTTCTATATCTTCATGCGGGTGTGGGTGAGCAACTGCTACAATGGTATCAAATTCATGATCGCCTTCTGAAATAGATTTTCCAATCGCCATAGCTTCACCACACACTGTTATTCTTCCAACGTTCGTTTCAACATGCACTGCTGCATAAATGTTACCTGTTGTATTTCTTACAGCTGAACCGATATGATGACGGCCATATTTATAGTTTTTTTCAATTACTTTTTCAGCAGCTGTAATTAATTCATAGTCTTCACTATTTAAAGGCATTACTTGTAACATAATTTCTCCTCCGTATAAAACATGATAATTTTATTTTAATAGGAAATTTTAATATTTAAAATAAAAGATGGGAGATCAGTTAGATAATATTATTATGTAAACTTCTGTATTTACAGGAAAATAGCATAATCAATAGAACATATAGAAGAGTATGCTTAAATATTTGAAAGATAGGAGATTATTATGGGAATTTTACAATCAATAGTACAAGCTGTTATAACTGGTAATAAGGAAGAAGTGGTGGAGTTTATAAAAACGAATCCAAGTGCTGTTAACGAATTTAGTGACGATGGCTGGACTCTCCTTCATTTAGCGGGTTATTTTGGACAAAAAGAGATAGCAAGTTTTCTTTTAGAAAGTGGAGCAGATATACATAATAGGGCAAAAAACGAAAATGAAAATACACCTTTGCAAGCTGCCATCGCGAATAAGCAAAGTGAACTTGTTACTTTCTTAATTGAAAAAGGATCGGATGTAAATGTTATACAAAGTGGTGGTTGGGCAGGGTTACATGAAGCAACATTATTAGGAAGTGAAGAAATAGTTATGCTACTTCTTGAAAATGGAGCTAATAAAGCGATTAAGAAAAATGATGGAAAAACAGCATATGATATTGCGTTAGAAAAAGGATATGATCACCTTTTACATCATTTAAAACCGGAAGTGAACGTATGATAAATAAATGGAGCGTAGGCATATTTTTATTTAATGATGTAGAAGTGTTAGATTTTGCAGGACCATTTGAAGTTTTTTCTGTAACCGAAGCGGATGAAGAAAAACCATTTACTGTTTATACAGTTAGCCAAAATGGAGAAATGATTACAGCACGAAACGGATTAAAGGTACAGCCGGATTATAGTATTGAAGATTTACCACCAGTTGATATTTTAATCATTCCAGGTGGTAAAGGCGTTAGGGAAAATGAAGTGAAAAATGAAACTATAATAAATTGGGTTCGACAGCAAATGAAAGAAGTAAAGCTAATGACTTCAGTTTGTACTGGAGCGCTATTACTCGCGAAAGCTGGTTTACTGGAAGGGTTACAAGCAACAACGCATTGGGCTAGTATTCAAACTTTCAAAAAAGACTTCCCGAATGTAGAAGTAATGGAGAATGTAAAATTTGTAGATAAAGGACACATTATAACATCGGCAGGTATTTCAGCTGGTATTAACATGTCATTTCATATTGTGAAAAATTTGTTAGGTGTGGAGGTTGCTGAGGAAACAGCCAAAAGTATGGAATATGATATAGATTTGTAAAATAAAAAGGCCCAATTTGGGCTTTTTTATTTAGCTAAGTTTCTTTACAGATGATATATGCTCAAAACCTTAGTTCTGAAACAGTAATTCCAGTTTTATTGAATATATGACAATTTAACTTTTTTCTCCTTGTAAGCATGTTATTACGAGGGGAAATTTCGTATGTAAAAAAACTCTTCTACAATAATAGAAAAAGAATAACAGGAACCACTATTTTATGGCAGCATACATAAAAAATTTTAATGTAAATATGGAAATGTCGTCGAATGCTATCTTTAATTGGTTAATTTGTGAGATATTTTTGTGAAGGAGCTTATTTTATAAGAATAGAATTACTGTTAGTAAGAGATCATGCCGATGGTAGTGAAAATATATGTGTTAGGGGGATTTCATAATGAGGAAACTCAAGCGAATAAATGTTCCTAATATACAAGAACAACTATCACAGTCTAATGAAAATCGAGCAGTTAATAAGAAAAAACTAAGGCGATTTATATTCATGTTTATATTTATTGCGGCGTCTACTTTGTACGTTCAATTTATTTTAACGAAACAACAAGAAATAATCGTAGAAAAAAAAGATACAATAACAAATCAAAAAAAGCAATTGGTTTCTTTAAAGAAAGATAAGACTTCTTTAAAGAGTAACATAGAAAATTTAACAGATGATGAGGAAGAAATTTTAAAGTTTGCGAGAAAAGAATATCAATTTTCTAAGTCAAATGAAACTATATTTGTGTTGCCAAAGTAGTGTAATAGAACAGTTAGCGATTGCTAGCTGTTTTTTCATGTATGGATGGCATGGTACAAGAAACAATCACATATTGTAAAAATGTAGAGTTTGAACTGTTTTCATAATTATGGAATATATACCGAAATAAATGTTGTTAAAATTCTGTCAATTGTATTATAATACAAGGTAAGCGGATACATTTCTTGATCAACGTTGAGTTTATCGCTCATACGACTATTAAGAAAACCGTTATCCCGTATTAGAAAGGAAGATAGCTGTGTACGCTTCAAATACAATTTATGTCGTAGGGGATGCGAAAGCACCTCAAAATAATCCTATTACCGAAAAGTTCAAAAGTTATTTTGTAGCATTTGTACTTGTTAAGGAAACAGGGGAAATTGTAGATGCAGATTGCTCAGCGACAATTGCATTAACATCACAATTTGTTAAATATTTGTTTCTACATAAAAATATTAATGATCCACTATTGGTAACAGAAATAAAAAATAGATACTTTGGTTCGTCTCAAAAAGCACTCCTTGTAGCATTAAAAGATGCCCAGAAAAAATATAATCAAATCGCTGCTTTGTCTACCCATTCCTAGACAAAATCCAGCCGTAAGAATCTTCTTATGGCTGGATTTTTTTATTTCACATTAATTTCTTGCATGAAAGGTAAGTGAAAGAGGAGATTTATTGCTCCAAAAAAATTGGGAATTAATGATCCACTTTGTCAGAGAACGAAAGGATGAACAATATGAAAATTACTGATGTAAAAGTAATTCGTAGGCATGTAAATCTTCATACACCGTTTAAAACAGCGCTTCGTACTGTAACCGAAATAGAAAGTATAGATGTATATATTCATACAGATGAAGGAATTGTTGGCAAGGGGGCAGCAGCCGCAACACCAGTTATTACGGGTGATTTTGCTAACGGGATTGAAGCAGCAATTTTAGGGCCGATGCGTTCCTGTTTAATTGGTCAAGATGTCATTCAGTTTCAACAGTTACTACAGCACATTCAAATGAGTTGTATTGGAAACCCAAGTGCGAAAGCGGCAGTAGATATCGCTTTATATGATGGGTATTGTCAATATCAAAACGTTCCACTTTACGCATTATTAGGCGGGAAGAAAGAAATTCACACAGACATTACGGTGAGTGTAGATGAGCCTTTCGTTATGGCGAAAGAGGCGAAGCAACATGTAGAAAAAGGATTTCAAACTTTAAAAATTAAAGTGGGGAAATCCGCTCCTTTAGATTTAGAACGTATTGAAGCGATTCGAAATAGTGTACCAAAAAATACGACGTTACGATTAGATGCAAATCAAGGGTGGAATCCAAAAGAGGCAGTTTCTATCATTAAAGAGATGGAAAATCGCAATTTAAATATTGAATTTATTGAACAACCTGTTCATGCGAAAGATTGGGATGGATTAAAGTATGTCAAAGACCATGTACAAACGCCTATTATGGCAGATGAAAGCATATTTTCAGCGAGTGATGCATTGAAAATTGTTCAAGGAGGATATGCAGACTTACTCAATATTAAATTAATGAAATGTGGTGGCATACGTGAAGCGTGGCGTATTGCCGATATCGCCGAAACAGCTGGGGTAAAATGCATGGTCGGAAGTATGATGGAATCCTCACTTTCTGTTAGTGCTGTAGCCCATTTTGCTGCAGCACATCCTAATATTCATTACTTCGATCTCGATGCACCACTTTGGTTAATGGAAGAACCAGAAGGAATGACGTATTCAGGGGCAAAGGTAAACCTTCAATCGACAGTGAATAGTAAATCTTAGGAGAAAAGACTAGAAAACTATCTATTAAGGGGGATATGTATGAAAAAAGTAGGAACTGCATTTTTAACAACTTTATTTATATTTTCATCGTTCACATCAGCAAATGCTGAAGAGAAGAAAGATAGTAAGGCGTTTATCGATGTATCTGCCGCAACACTTTGGACCGCACCTGATTCATTACGACCAATTGATGCACCGAGCGCTACAAATCCAGTTGATTTGTGGAAGTGGACGAAATCAATGACGCTTGATGAGAAACTTTGGTTAACAAATGCAAATAAATTAGAAACACAAGCGCTATTAGGTCAAGAAGTAACGGTTGTTGACAAAAAAGGGGACTGGGTGAAAGTGCTAGTCCATGGTCAGCCAACACCGCGAAATGAAGAAGGTTATCCAGGTTGGATGCCTGAAAAACAATTAACATATAATCAAGAATTTGCAGGTAAAACAAACGAACCTTTCGTTTTAGTAACGAAACCGACAGCTATTTTATATATAAACCCTGCTCAAAAACATAAATCGCTGGAAGTGAGCTATAATACGCGACTACCTCTACTTAGTGAAGATACAATTTCATACCGCGTGTTGTTACCTAATGGACAGAAGGCTTGGCTACGAAAAAATGATGGAACGGTTTATCGCTCTCAAAATGATATTCCAACTCCGTCGGCTGATGATTTAATAAACACAGGAAAAATATTTTTAGGATTACCGTATATATGGGCTGGTACAAGTGGATTCGGATTTGATTGCTCTGGATTTACACATACGATTTATAAATCGCATGGTATTACAATACCTCGAGATTCTGGTCCGCAATCTAGAAATGGAGTTGCGGTTGATAAAGAACATTTACAAAAAGGAGATTTAATCTTCT
Organism: Bacillus cereus group sp. BfR-BA-01379; assembly: GCF_022663605.1. Taxonomy (NCBI): domain Bacteria; kingdom Bacillati; phylum Bacillota; class Bacilli; order Caryophanales; family Bacillaceae; genus Bacillus; species Bacillus cereus group sp. BfR-BA-01379. The sequence goes on along the minus strand of NZ_JAKUFT010000011.1, from coordinate 69,426 downwards.
TTGCACATGATCAAGGAAAAGGTAGTGTTCACCATGTTGCTATGTATATTGGTGATGGAAATATGATTCACTCACCGAGAGCTGAAAGATCGGTAGAGATTATACCGCTAAATACACCAGGATATATAGAAGAATACGCTGGTGCTCGTCGTTACTTACCTTAAAAATAGAGGGGGTTTTCAAATGAAAAAAGTTGTTCGTTACTCATTAGTTAGTACGCTATTAGTTTCTTCATTTTTAGTTGGCTGCGCAAAAGAAAAAACAACGACAAAGCCGAAAGATGAGAAGAAAATATTACAGTTACTAGAAACGGGTGAAATTCCGTCTTTAAATTCAGGGAAAGTAACCGATGCGGTATCGTTTAACGTTTTGAATAACGTAATGGAAGGATTATTCCGTTTATCGAAAAATGATGAACTAATTGAAGCTGGAGCACAAAAATATGAAGTGAGTCAAGATGGAAAAACTTATACATTCCACTTGCGTGATGCGAAATGGTCTAACGGAGATCCAGTAACAGCACTAGATTACGTATACGCTTGGAAGCAGCTTATTAATCCGGATACAGCTTCTCAATATGCATACATTGCGTACGATGTGAAAAATGCGGAGAAAATAAATAAGAAACAACTAGGGCTAGAGGAATTAGGAGTGAAAGCAAAGGATGATAAAACGTTCGTAGTAGAGTTAGAACATCCTGTACCGTATTTTACGAAACTACTTATTTTACCATCTTTCTATCCAATTAATGAAAAACATGCGAAAGAACAAGGTGATAAATACGGATTAGAAGCAAATAAAGCGGTATATAATGGGCCTTTTACATTATCTGATTGGAAGCATGAAGCGAGTTTTACAATGAAGAAAAACGATAAGTATTGGGATAAAAAAGAAGTGAAGCTTGATGAAGTAAACTATCAAATCGTTAAAGAAATTTCAACCGCGGTAAATTTATATGAAACAGATAAAGTTGATAGAGCTGTCATTTCAACAGAATTCGTAGATAAATATAAAAATAATAAAGAACTAAAACAGTATACAGATCCGGTTATGTACTTCTTCCGATTCAATGAAAATGTACCGATTCTTAAAAATAAAAATGCAAGGCTCGCGCTAAGTACAGTGTTCGATAAGAAAGGGCTTGCGACTTCATTTTTAAATGATGGTTCAGTTGCTGCAAATTATTACGTGCCAAAAGGATTTTTAAAAGGTCCAGATAAAAAAGACTTTAGAAGTACGGCTGGTGAGTTTAATAAGACAGATGTAAAACAGGCGAAAGAATATTGGGAAAAGGCGAAGCAAGAGACAGGTACAAATGAAGTAACGCTTGAGTTATTAAACTATGACTTAGAAAACTTCAAAAAAGTAGGAGAATACATTAAAGAAGAGCTAGAGAAAAACTTACCAGGCCTAAAGGTAAATGTAAAATTACAACCACACACGCAAAAACTAGCGTTAGAGAAAAAGAAAGAATATGAAATGTCATTATCACGCTGGTTACCGGATTATCCAGATCCAATGACTTACTTAGAAGTATTCCTTTCTGGAAGCAGTGTAAACAATACAGAGTATGCAAACCCAGAATATGATGCGTTAATTAAGAAGATTAAAACTGAATTAGGTAATGATGAGAAAGCTCGTTGGAAAGCAATGCAAGATGCGGAAAAAATGCTGCTAGATGATGCAGTAATAGCACCGGTATTCCAGCGCGGATTATCATACTTACAAAAACCATATGTGAAAGATTTGTATGTACATCAATTCGGTCCGGCAACAAGTTTAAAATGGGCAGATGTACAAAAATAAAAGTATGGAAAAACAGACTTCACATGTGTGATAGTCTGTTTTTCTTATTTCTATAGTATAGGGTATGATTTATCAGTCTATAAATAGGGGTTGGAGGGGAATTATGTTGATGATAGTGGACGTATCTTATTTTGAATTTAATTCATCATCTGATAAATTATAGACATTTTATATGTTTTTTCACTGCTTAAAAATAAAATTATTACATAAATTCCAGTGTGAAATTTATGTAGAATCTTGTATAATTAACGTGTTTCTATGGAAACATTTTCTTGTGCTATTTCTATAGGACTGAATAGAACAAGGAAAGAAATACATACATGTATATAATAGATAAATAGAATGGAACATGTATAGAGAAAAAGGAGAGAAATGATGGCGTGTCAAAAACAAGGGTTACAATTTAATAGCGATAGAAAGAGGAAGAGACGATGAAAATGAAGCATGCTTTTGGCCCGATAATTTTAGCGTGTGTGCTTTTTTTCATTATCATACTCATTCCATCAAAAAGTTTAGTATCACTTATTAGTGATAAGAAGGTAGAAGATGCGGCAACTTCCTTACAAAAAGAAAAATTACAAAGTGTTTTCTTACAGCAAAAAATGTTAGAGAATTCGCAGTATTTACCGATGTATGGTTCATCTGAATTTTTACGAATGGATGCATATCACCCATCTAATTACTTTAAAGTAAATCCGGCAGGTTTTACACCATATTTAATCGGGATTGGCGGTACGCAAAGTTTAGCTCATATATTAAATATGACGTCTACAATGGATGAGCTAGAAGGTAAAAAAGTAGTCTTTGTTTTATCCCCACAATGGTTTACAAAGACTGGGGTATCACAAGGGGATTTTACTAACAATTTCTCCAAACAACAAGCATATCATTTTATTTTTAATGATGAGATAAGTGTTGAAATGAAGAAGCAAATTGCGAAACGACTATTAGACTATAAAGTTGTTCAAAAAGATGATATATTAAAAAATTCATTAGAAGGTATTGTGTATAATGATACGAAACATAACATAAAAGCAGGTTTAGTCAAACCACTTGCTTATATGCATCGAAATATTTTAGATCATAGAGATTTATTTAACTCTTTATTTAAGATTGAACCGATGAAAGAAAAAACAAATATGGGATTACGTTCAATTTCTTGGGTAGATGCACGTAAACATGCAGAGGAAGAAGGGAAAACGGAATCTACTACAAACACATTCGGAATTGAAAATCCGTATTACTATAAACATAATTTAAAGAAAAAATTAAAAGGTTTAAAAAACTTTAGAGCAAATGAATCGTATGAAGAATCACCAGAATATGATGACTTACAAATTGTTTTAAATATTTTTAAAGAGAAAAATGTCAAGCCACTCTTCATTTCTGTACCTGTAAACGGACCGTGGTATGATTACGCTGGTTTCCCTAAAGAACGCCGTGAAGTGTATTATAAAAAAGTTCGGGAACAAGTTGAAAAAGCAGGATACCCAGTAGTTGATTTCTCTGGCCATGAATATGATAAGTATTTCTTAAAAGATACAATTCATTTAGGTTGGAAAGGCTGGATTTATTTTGATGAAGCAGTGCAAAACTTTTATACTGAAAAATAAGAGTGGAGAAAAAGGAACGGCTATAAGCTGTTCCTTTTTTAGTATAGAGTATTTTGATGTGGGCAATTCGGAAAGGCATGTATATCTTGAATTTGTCTAAAATCATAATGCTTCATTGCGAACTGCGCTTGATAAAGGTATTCATACACATATAATTGACCATCATGTGCTGAACATAATACACCAGAAGTTCCTTGGCCATTCATGAAGGAAATGCCGATAGGGCGTCCGATTAAGTATTGTATTTTTTGTTGCCAATGCATAGGGGAATCACTCCTTTTTGAGATAATATACGAAATCAATGAGTGAAAGGTTGCTTATCCGCATAATTATGGAGGTCTTTTATACAATTTCTAGAAAATATTAATATGAATGAATTATAAGCGCGAGAAAGGAATGAGTAATGAAGAAGGAAAATATTGTAGAAGAAAAGTTAAATTTAATAAAATGGTGTCAAACATTGAAGGGAGTATCGGATGATATATGGTTTCAACCATTTAAAAATGGCTCATGGGGAATTGCAGATGTGATTTCACATTTTATCGTTTGGGATGTGTTTTTAATAAAGGATAGAATTCCATACTTTATAAGTGAACAATCTGTACCAAATGTTCCAATAGATGTTGAGGAAATGAATAAGGGAGCAATTAAATATGCGAGATCTGGTATTTCAAAAGAAGAACTATTAAATCAATTTAGCGTTACTCGTAAACAGTTAGTGGATGAAATTGAGCGAGTTCCAACCAAATATTTTTATAATTTCTACCAATTTGGCACTAAAAAATTGAAATTAAATAATTACTTTTCATCACTCATTCAACATGACTTAAAGCACAAAGAAGAAATAATGCAATTTCTAATATATAATAAAAACCGCTAACATTCGTAATGAATGTATAGCGGTTTTTATTTATATTTTTACGCAAGATTTTTACGCTTTTTTGTCCATTTTTTAATGACGAAGTATAAAAGAATAAGTATGACGCCGCCAATTGCGAACGATTTCACATATGGTCCAGCAACATCGTTAATATTCTCCCAATTCTCACCTAGTTTTTCGCCTAAATAAATGAAAATAATAGACCAAGGGATGATTGCGAGTGCTGTTAATGTAGTGAAACGTAGGAATGACATTTTTGTAATACCAGCAGGAATTGAAATTGCATGGCGTACTACCGGAATGAAGCGAGCAGTGAAAATTACGCCAGTTCCGTACCGATTAAACCAATCTTCAGCTGCATCTATATGTTTTTTATGAATGAAAATATATTTACCGTAACGTTCTAATATAGGACGTCCACCGTATCGTCCAAGCCAATAAATAAAGATTTGGGCAATAACACCGCCAATTGTACCGAATATAACTGCGCCTATAAATGAGATACTACCATTGAATACTAAATAACCTGCATAAGCAAGGACGATTTCACTTGGAATAATCTCAATCATAAGTCCAAGCATAATGCCCCAATAACCTAACCCTTCAAAAAACGTTAATACTGAGTGAATAAAACTACTTACCATTGTTGCACCTTCTAGTTTATGTATTTTTGAATATATGCCCCTTTACTTAACGATATAAAAGGTTCACTATATGTAGATTATACCTTATTTATATAGGGGATTGCTATTTCAATTCTTTTATGTCCTTTATATGTATTATAGTAAAGCATATAAGTTCAATTTTCATGAAGAGATAATGAAAAGTTTATTAAAAATTTCTCATAAATAAATGATAATGTTATGGCTTTTAATTTACAAAGTGAGAAGAGTAATGTCTGCAAAATAAGAATCAAATTTATGGACTATTTTCTATTTGGGATAATGATATGATTCGATTGATAAAAGTAAAAGTATTTCAAAGGTTGGCTTATAGGTTCAAAAATATAAAAATAATTCAAGGAAAATAAAAACATAAATATTCTCTTATCACCTAGACAGGTACTTCACTTTCAAATAACGAATTATAATGTTAATAAAATTTTTATAGAAAATTAACATGATGAAGGTGAAAATATGAAAAAAGCATTATTAGAAAAGGCCTCATATCTACATAAAGAAGAAGTAGAACAATTAAATAAAGCTATATTAGTTTCCGAGAAAGCACATGAAGGACAATTCCGCGTTTCCGGTGATCCGTATATTACTCATCCATTTACAGTTACAGAAATTTTGTTAGATTGTAAGGCAGATAGTATAACTTTAGTTGCAGCATTACTACATGATGTGGTGGAGGATACAGATTATACAATTGACTATATACGTGATATATTCGGTAAAAAAGTTGCAGATATTGTAGAAGGATTAACTAAAATTGACAAAAAACAAATCCCTAATAAAGAAGAGTATGAAGCAATAAATTTAAAGAAGTTATTATTAGCTACGCAAGGAGATATACGAGTAGCTATTATAAAAGTGATAGATCGTCTACATAACATGAGAACTTTACAGGTGAAAGCTGTAAAGAAACAAGTTTCTTACGCAAATGAAACACTCAAAATTTTCGCTCCGATTTGTAAAAGACTAGGGCTATTACATATTCAAAACGAGTTAGAAGATTTAGGTTTTTATTATCTTAATCCTTCTAAATATAAGGGAATGAAAATTCTTTTACAAAATTATGTTAAGTTATTAGAGGGTTTGTCTCAAAATATCATGCAAGATATAAATAATTTTCTAAATCCATCTTTAATATTTGAAGTTAACTATGAAGTAAGCTCTATTTATACAGCGTATTCTCGTCTCCAAGATATTCAAGACATTACAGCAGTGTCAAAAATAATTATCACGGCCTCAAATAATTTAGACTGTTATAAAATATTAGGAGTTATACATCAACTATACCAACCAATTCCATATCAATTTGAAGATAATATAGCAATTGAAAGTGATGTATTAAACAGATACTTAAAGACTAAAGTGGTGATCAATAACCATGAAATAGTGATATGTATTGAAACAAAAATAAATCAGGAGATACGAGATAAAGGAGTATTTCATGTACTTACAAAAAGTATAACTGATAAGGAGATGCAAAATATAATCCATAAATTGATGGATCATTTTATTAAGACAAATGATCTAGTAACTCAAGATGCGATTGAATTTTATGATTTAGTATCATATGAACTATTCCAAGATAATATTGTTGCGTTTACTCCTAAGTTAGATTCCGTAAACTTACCGCAAGGTGCTACTGTAATTGATTTTGCTTTCGCATTAAACCCTGAGATTGCTAAGTATATGTCAGGTGCTAAAGTTAATGGTATAAATAAATCGATAATAACGAATGTTTCACATCTAGATATAGTTGAACTTTTGGTAACTGAAAACATTAGTAATGTGAGACAGGGTTGGTTAAGTTTTGCTAATAGCTCAAAAGCTCAAATCGAAATTTATAAAGAGTTACAAAGATGAAGGAATTAAATTTATCGAGAAAACTTGTTCGAAAAATAATAGAATGAAATGATCATTTTTGAATTAATAATAGACGATTATGTTTTTTTATAATTAATACCTAGAGATACAAGCATCCACCTGTTCTAAATATATAACAGGTGGATGCTTGTTTTCATTATAAAAAAATAGAAGCATTTCTGCTCCTATTTTTTATGGCTTCACATCTAAGTTCTGTAAAAATAACGTTGCTGTTACGTAACGTTTTGCTAACATTTGTACATAAGCGGTATGTACAGATAATGTGGCAATAATAATCGCGTTACGAATCGCTTCACGTTGCTCGTTATTAATTTGATCGAACTTACTTGCGATTTTATCAGCTTTTTCTTTTACGATGTTTTCAATTGTATGAACTGTATCTGTTGCATTTAGTTGTAAGCAGTTCCCTTGATTGAGTTCTTCAAATAGAGAAGAGTATGCTCCATATAAATGAACAGGATTGATTAAGTCATCACTTCGATCGGCTGGGTCATTTACGATAAGGCGTAATAGCTTACGAATGGATTCAAAATCAAGTGCTGTTTTTAAATCTTCGACAATGAATAGTAAGGCAGCTTGTTCAATTGAATATTTTTTCCCTTTTTGAGGAGAGCCAATCATTTCTTTAATATCTCGTTTTACCCAGTTTTGCATGGCCGTTACTGAGAAACTTGTATTTTCAATTTGATTTCCAAGCGCAACTATTTCATTTAATGAAAAACCGACGTCTGTATCGTCAATTTTAATCAGTTTTTCAAAAATAGGTGAAAGTGCGGTAGTAATAAAAGCAGTTACGCTTTGTCCGCTTTCAATATCTTTTTTATGTGACTTTGCCCACGCTTCTTGTAAAATACCGAGAGGCTTTTTCGTATTCCATCCTCTTAATGATAGAAGAAGGGTAGCCATTTCGTTTCGTGTGAGATGAAATGTTTCCATCTTTTCACCTCCAAAAATAATAAAAAGTTCTTATGAACCTATAATATGTTTTGTTTCATTTAAAGTCAATTCTGTTTTGCTTAATTTTTCCTTTGTCACCAAACTGTCGTAAGTAAATAATGCTTGCATATTTCGACAAAAGTTCATATAATAAGTTCATAAGAACCTTTAAAATGTTTTTAAAAACAAATCTATCATTCTGAATTTACTAGAAAGGTAGATTTCACATATATCTATATAAAAGGAGAATGGATATAATATGTTGAAAAAACTTGTAGCAGTCATGACAGCATTCATGGTTATCTTTGGAGCTAGTAGCTTCATGTTTGTAGATCACGCAGCAGCGAAGAGTTACAAATCTGGTAAAAAATCATACACACCAAGTTCTGGTCAAAAGTCAAAAGTTGATTTGAACAAAAAAGATAGTAACGTGAATTCACAAAAAACAACAACAGATTCAAAAACAAAAGCAACAAACACAGCACCAAAAAGTAATAAAGGAAGCTTTATGAAAGGCTTATTACTAGGTGGTCTTGGTGGTTTACTAATGGGTAGCTTATTTGCAAATATGGGAGCTCTTGGTTCTGTATTAGCGTTTATGGTAAATATGTTAGTAATGGCTGGTATCGTAATGTTAGCAGTTCGTGCATTTAAATACTTCAAAGATCAACGTAAGAAAAAGGAAGATGAAGTAGCATGGAAACAATAAAAATTTCTGAACAAGAACTTATCAATGCACTTTGCGTATATATCGCTGAAAAGAGACAAGTCGGTCCAGAAGAAGTTTTAGTTGAACTAATGTATGACGATGACTATGGTTTCTCTGCTGAAGTAGAGGTAAATGGTCGCAAACAAATTTTAATTCAAGCGAACTTAATCGAAGCACTACGCTTATTGCTTGACAGAGAATATAATGTCAATTCATTTGCAGCAAGATTACAACTTGAATTAGATGATGAAGAAGGCATTTACGCATTAGCGAAATTTAATAACTCAGATGAGTAGAAAAAAGAGCTGTTGAGAGTAATCTCAACAGCTCTTTTTAGTATGTGCATATGCCAGGGAATAATCACGCCAAATTTCATTTATTTTCCGTCTACCGACATCAACCATCGGGTTAAATTGAATGGCAGCTTCTTGTCGTACGGTATGTACATGTTGGATCGCTTGTTGCAAGTGTTTTTCAACCGAATGAGATTTTGTATTTGCTTGTTTTACGATTGAATATCCAGCAACAGTTCCTTGTGCCATTGCGATTTTTCCGCTTTCAATGCCAGTTATATTGCCGGCTACAAATAAACCAGGAAGAGGGGTTTCCATCGCTTCGGAATGGAGAGGAACATGCCCGCCTAATTCCGGAATGTAACGGAAAGGGCATCCAGCTACAGCGGCTAGTTCAGCAAGAGGGTATAAGCCGCCGGCAATACAAACGAAGTCTGCCTCATATATTTGTTCCGATCCAGTTATGATGTTTCCTTTTGTATCAATATTAGCAACGCGTACACCTTCAACTTGATCTGTACCGATAATTTCAAGAGCTGCTTTTCGAAGGTGAAGAGGAGTACCATTTATTTTCATACCGCTATTTGGATAGAAGTTTAATCCAGCTTGTTTCGCCCAATTATATTTCATCAATCGACTACCTATACGTAATAAAGGTGACGGGGCAAGGTGAGCAGCATGTAATAGAGAGTTTAAAACTTCTTCTGGTTCACCAGCCCTTTGACTTAATTCACTTTTTTCAGGAAGTACGATATGTTCCACTTTAGTTCCCGCTAATTGTAATTCATTTAAAATAGCGAATGACAAAATGTTAGCACCAATAATTACTCCTTTTCGTCCAACTTGAACACGATGTACATTTGTCATTACTTGGGCTGCCCCGATTGACATAACTCCTGGAAGTGTCCAACCAGGAAGAGGAATAGAGTACTCAGCAGCACCAGTAGCAAGTAGAACGAACGGTGCTTCTAACGTACCGATATTCGTATGTACGTACCAAGAACTTTCATCTTTATCTAAATTATAGACGGAAATACCACATCGAATATCAACTGAAAGTGATTTTGCTTCTTCGTGAAGGCGTTTTGACTCTTCTATACCATTCCACCATTCTCCAGTAGGTTCTTGATGTAATTGTCCGAGCAACCTTCCGCCAGGCTTCATAAATTCATCAATAACAAGTACATTTAGTCCAAAACGAGCACAAGAGATGGAGGCTGATAAACCTGCTGGTCCAGCTCCGATAATAATGACATCGTTCATCGCTTTTTCACCATCTCTCTGACGATATTGGGATGCTGTTTGCCGCTATTAACTACCATATTGTCTTCAACTACGGTTAAGCATGCTCGTACGTTCGTTTGATTGTTTACTGTGACGCGGCATTCAGAACAATGTCCAATATTACAGTAAATACCGCGTGGCGTCCCGCTATCTTCATGCACTCTTAAAGTTCTTATTCCGTTTGCAAGTAAAGCGGCCGCAATCGTTTCTTGTTCATATGCTTCATATTGTTGTCCGTTAAATTGGAAAGTGATGCGCTTACTACTATTTAAACTCCCTAAAACAGGGTGATGTGTAATTCTATTCATTGATTTTCACCTACCGCTCCAAAGGTAACTGCTCGCACAGGTGGTTGATATTTTAATGGGATTTCATTAGGAATTGCATCAGGATTCGCATTTTCAATCATTCGATCTATCATCATTCTACATGTGCGGCCACCGCAAAATCCCATGCCAGCACGTGTTCTTAGTTTTAATTCTCTTGCCGAGCATTTATATTCAGCAATTGTCGATTGAAGTTGACCGTATGTAACTTCTTCACATCGACAAACAATTAAGTGATCTTTATTCGTCATATGAATTCCTCCTCTAGTTCGGTTTGCACAAATTATTATGCAAAAACTATGCCAACATAAAGGAGGAAATGGTTATTGTAACCCAAGTTTTTTTAAACGATTATATAAAGTAGCCCTCGTAACACCAAGCTGTTTCGCGCATTCTAATTTATTCCCATTCAAAATACGTAATGCTCTCTCGATTACTTTTTTCTCATGTTCATCCATCTCTTCTTGTAAAGAGAGGATTGTATGATTGTTGCTGAGTAATAGGGAATGAGTCGTATGATTGTCTAACGTTTCAGTTGTATGAAATGGTAAATATTCTTGTTTTATAATACCGTCAGTCGCAAATACGACAAGCCTTTCAACAACGTTACGAAGCTCGCGAATATTACCTGGCCAATTGTAATGAAGCAGTTCATGCATAATGCTTGAAGGTAAGTCACGAATTGGTCTGTTATAGTTGATTGAAAAATCGTTTAAGAAAGAGTAGGTTAATTCAATAATATCTTCGCGTCTCTCGCGCAGCGGTGGAATATGCAAGCTAACTACATTTAGGCGGTAGTATAAATCTTCTCGAAACGTGCCTTTTCTCATTTCTTCTTGTAAATCACGGTTTGTAGCAGCGATAATACGGAAGTCAATATTAATCTCTTTCTCGCCACCAACTCGGTAATATTTTCGTTCTTGTAGTACACGCAAAAGCTTTACTTGCATATCAAGCGGCATTTCTCCTATTTCATCAAGGAATAATGTACCGCCCTGTGCGAGCTCTATTTTTCCTTTTTTCCCTTTACTATTTGCACCAGAAAACGCCCCGCGTTCATACCCGAATAATTCACTTTCAAATAACGCTTCTGGAATGGCGCCGCAGTTAATTGAAATGAAAGGTGCCTTAGCTGCCTCGCTTGCTTCATGGATTGCTTTCGCGAATACTTCTTTTCCAACACCACTTTCTCCGAGTATTAAAACAGTTGATTTCACCGAGCAAACCTTTCTAGCTAATTGTATTGTTCTTTGTATAACAGGGCTCTTTCCATTCATTGCAAGGAAAGGATCTGATTCATCTTTATATTTTGCGACTTCTTGTTCTAATCGGTGCATTTCATGTGACATATTGAATAGTTTTTCGTTTAAAGCAACTTGATTTGTAACATCAGTTTCTGAAACGACAGCCCCTATAATTTCATCGTTACAATACACTGGGTTTGAATTTATTAATACGAACAAATCTGGGCGAGGCTGATGGAACTGAGCGATTATGCTTTTTCCGTCATGTAATGATTGCAAAATTTCCAAATCTTTATAGTCAAAAAATCGAGTGATAGGTTGTCCAATAATTTCATTATGATTGACTGAAAAAATCTTTTCAGCACCATCTGTCCAAGTACGAACATGTTCTTTCTCATCGATGACTGTAACGGAAGAATCAGTTGTTTGTATTACGGCGTTATAAAAAGATTGCAGTTCATTGTACGACTTAACAAGAAACGGAATGATTTGCTGAGTCGTTATACAGCATAGCGGCTCTTTATTTTCGTTCATTATGATAACGACTATTTCATTGGAAAACGCGTCAATTAAAGCGGTGAATGAGTCATCTTCATATATTACTGCGCAGTTATATTCTTCTGTAGTAGAAGGGCGGTAATAATACTTTTCGTGAACTTGCTGGGTATGTTGCAAGTTGTATGTATGATCAATTGATAAAGTTTTTAGAAATTCTTTTATTGTAGGAAATGAGAATGCCATATTGTCCTCCTGTTATGTATAAAAATTTTGACAGTGATAAAAAAATAATACACCTATTTACGATAAATTTAAAATATTTTTACAAATAAAAATATTATTTATAAAAAGTGTATATATGTACAGTTGGCACGTCAATTGCATAAAAGAAAGTGAGAGATGAAAAAGAAGGGAGGGGTGCTACGTGAGGCACTGTGACGTTTTAATAATAGGCGGTGGTATTATAGGCTGTTCTATCGCTTATTACACATCAAAATACGGAAGAGACGTAACAATCATTGAAAAAGGAGAATTTGTCAGTGGAACGTCTTCACGGTGTGACGGGAATATTTTGGCTATTGATAAAGACCCAGGATTTGATAGTCAAATGTCGTTAGTAAGTCAAAAATTGGTTACTGATTTAAGTGAAGAGTTAGAGCACTCATTTGAATATAGGGCGCCAGGAAGTATTCTCGTATGTGAGTCAGACGAAGAAATGGAAGCAGCGCAGCAATGGGTGAATCGTCAAAAAGAAGCCGGTTTACCGTTCCGAATGCTTGATAGGCAAGATATAAGAGAGGAATCGCCATTTTTTGCGGACGATTTATTAGGCGGATTAGAATGTGCAACGGATTCGACTGTAAATCCATATCTTCTTGCTTTTTCACTTCTTGCAGAATCGAAGAAGTTTGGTACGAAAGCTTTTAATCATACGGAAGTAAAAGAAATGAAAAGAGATATAGACGGTTCTTTTATTGTAGAAACGACTAACGGAACGTTTACTGCGAAGCAAGTGGTGAACGCAGCTGGTGTATGGGCTCCGAAACTCGGAGAAATGTTGGATGTAAATATCCCAATTGAACCGAGAAAAGGGCATATTATTGTAGCTTCAAGGCAACAACACGTTGGTTGCCGTAAAGTAATGGAATTTGGTTATTTAATTTCTAAATTTGGCGGAAAACGAAAAGTGGATGCTTTAACTGAGAAATATGGGGTAGCTCTTGTATTTGAGCCGACAGAAAGCCAAAATTTTTTAATTGGTAGTAGTAGAGAGTTTGTAGGTTTTCATACGAAGATAAACAACGAGGTTATTAAATGTATTGCAAACAGAGCAATTCGTTTTTATCCGAAAATGGCGGATATGATGGTGATTCGTTCATATGCTGGATTACGCCCGTGGACAGAAGATCATTTGCCAATCATTTCACGCGTGGAACATATCCCGAACTACTTTATAGCAGCGGGGCATGAAGGGGATGGCATTAGCCTTGCAGCGGTTACTGGAAAAGTAATTGAAGAGTTATTAAATGAAAAAGAAACAATCATTCCTATTGAACCACTTCGTTTGAGTCGTTTTACAGAAAGGGTGTTAAACGGATGAGGTCACAAAGAGTCTTTACGACGATTGATACACATACGGGCGGGAATCCAACGAGGACATTGATAAGCGGACTTCCAAAGTTAATTGGAGAGACGATGGCAGAGAAGATGTTACATATGAAAAAGGAGTATGACTGGATTCGCAAATTGTTAATGAATGAACCGCGTGGTCATGATGTAATGTCAGGTGCATTATTAACAGATCCATGTCATCCTGAAGCTGATATTGGTGTTATTTACATAGAGACAGGTGGATATTTACCGATGTGTGGTCACGATACAATTGGTGTATGTACAGCTTTAATTGAATCAGGTTTAATTCCGGTAGTTGAACCGATTACTTCGTTAAAGTTAGACACACCAGCTGGCTTAGTTGAAGTGGATATCTTTGTTCAAGATGGAAAAACGAAAGAAGTCTCCTTCTGTAACATACCAGCTTTTTTACTGAAACATATCACTGTACAAGTCGAAGGAATTGGAACTGTAGAGGCCGATATTGCGTATGGAGGGAATTTTTATGCCATTATCGATGCGAAATCAGTAGGTTTAGAGTTAGTACCAGAAAACGCATCGACAATCATCGATAAGGCAATTCATATTAGAAATATCATAAATGAGAAATTTGAAATCGTTCATCCGGAGTATTCGTTTATTAGAGGATTAACTCATGTTGAATTTTATACAAGTCCTACCCATGAAAGTGCGCATGTGAAAAATACAGTTGTCGTTCCGCCAGGAGGAATTGATCGTTCTCCATGTGGTACAGGAACATCAGCGAAATTAGCGGTATTATACGCTAATCAAAAAATCGAGATTAATGAAGAGTTTATTCACGAGAGTATCGTTGGCTCTCTATTTAAAGGGTGCGTCATTCATACGACAAATGTTGAAAATATGGAAGCTGTCGTAACAAAAATTACAGGCTCAGCTTGGCTTATGGGAATGCATAGATTTTTTTACAATGAAAAGGATCCACTTAAAGAAGGCTTTTTGCTAATTCCGCCGATGGAACATGAAACGGAGGATGTAAAATGAACATTCAAAAAATGTATACAGCAGTAGACGTACATGTAAATGGTGAAGCATTTCGTGTAATAAAAGATGTACCATGCAAATACTACTACAGTTTAGAACATTTAAATGAGCAATTTTCAGGTGAATTAGTAGAAGAAATGAAGCTTTTATTAAATGAACCACGTGGTTTTATCGGTTTAAATGGATGTATCGTCGTTCCTTCCATTCATACGGAAGTCGATGCAGCTGTATTATTTTTTAATCACGAAGGTTCCATCCCTCTTCATTATGGAGGTATTGTCGCAGTCATTACGATGTTACTAGAAAGCGGTTATTTAAAAAAGAGAGATACGAATCAATACAAAATCGAAACGTTATCTGGCATATTTTCAGTCAATGCGTATGTAGAGAATGATGAAGTTGTATCTGTTTCATTTGAAAGTAAACTATGTTATATGATTGAGAAAAATTTGCAAATTGGTAATATAAGTTACTCTCTTATACAGGCAGATAAAGTATATGCAGTTGTAGAAAAGGATGCATATTCACCAGAAATCAGTATTGAAAATATCTCTAAATTAAAAAAATGGGGTGAAGTTACACTTCAAGCTATACAAAAACAGTCATTAATAAAAAGACTTATTTTAGTAGAATCTATGCAAACAGAAAAGAACCATATAAAGTCGATTACATTTCATGAAGATAACTTTATCGTACGTTCGCCTGGTTTTGTTTCTACTATTGTATCTTATGTTCATACATTATTTAAAAATGATTATATAGCGGATAAACCTTTTAAAAATGAAAGTATTTTTAATAGCTTTATAACAGTGGAACAAGTGAAGAAAGAAGAATTAGGCTACATTTTTCGATTTGAAAGTAGAGGGTTTATTACAGGAATGCAGACGTTTCTATTAGACTCTACAGATCCGTTTCCGACAGGATTTTTATTAAAATAAAATAGAAAAGGGAGAGATAAATATGAAAAATATTAAAGGGGCATTTCCAGTATTAATCACACCGATGGATGAGTTGCAAGAAATTAATTGGAATGGTGTAAAACAAAACGTAAACTACTTTATTGAGCAAAAAGTAGCTGGGATTATTATTAATGGAAGTACAGGAGAGTTTGTTAGTTTATCAAAAGAAGAACGATTTAAAATGGTAGAAACAGTATTAAAAGAAGTAGATGGCCGTATTCCAGTTATTGTTGGAACTGCAGCAGAAACGACGAAAGAGACGATTGAATATACGAAACACGCAGAAGCGCATGGAGCAGATTGTGCATTAATTATAAACTCGTACTATTGTAAACCGAAAGAAGAGGAAATTTATTTTCACTTTAAAGAAATCTCAAACGCTGTAAATATACCAATTATGTTATACAATAACCCGTTTACATCTGGTGTTGATATGAGTACGGAGCTCATGCTACGTATTGGAAAAGAATGTGAAAATGTTACACATATTAAAGAATCAAGCGGGGATATTCGAAAAGCTAGAGATTTAGTAAGACAAGGCGAAGGTGCTTTTCAAGTCTTCTGTGGGTCTGAAGATTTAGTTATGGAATCTTATTTAGTTGGTGCAACGGGATGGGTTTCAGTGGCAGGAAATATTGTACCAGGACTTGTTACGAAAATGTATGAGCATTTCCAAAATGGTGAATTAGAAAAAGCTTGGGAAATAAACGATGCGATTTTACCACTTTGTGAGTTTCTTGAAGGATCAGGAAAATATGTACAAATCGTTAAACGCTCAATGGAATTACACGGGCAAGCTGGGGGACCTTCTCGTTATCCAAGACTCGGATTAACTGAAGAAGAAGATCAAAAACTTCAAACGATTATTTCAAAAATTGCAGCTCATGCAGCTGTTTAAATAAGGAGGAAATCATATATGTTAACCACAAACATTGAGCTGAGACCAAAAGTAAAAGCGTTTTTAAATGAAGAAATTAAAATGTTTATTAATGGTGAATTTGTTCCTTCCATTAGCGGGAAGACATTTGAGACATACAATCCAGCAACAGAAGATGTTCTAGCTGTCGTATGCGAAGCGCAAGAAGGGGATATTGATGTAGCAGTAAAAGCGGCGAGATCTGCATTTGAATCAGGACCTTGGGCAGAAATGACTACTGCTGAAAGAGCGCATCTTATTTATAAATTAGCAGACTTAATTGAAGAGCATGGAGAAGAATTAGCACAGTTAGAAGCATTAGATAACGGGAAACCATATCAAGTAGCACTGGATGATGATATTGCAGCGACTGTAGAAAATTATCGTTATTATGCGGGATGGGCTACAAAAATTATCGGGCAAACAATTCCGATTTCAAAAGATTACTTAAATTACACACGCCATGAACCTGTTGGGGTTGTAGGTCAAATTATACCTTGGAATTTTCCACTCGTTATGTCTTCTTGGAAAATGGGAGCAGCATTAGCAACAGGTTGTACAATCGTATTAAAACCAGCAGAACAAACGCCTTTATCGTTATTATATACAGCGAAACTCTTTAAAGAAGCAGGTTTTCCAAACGGTGTCGTAAACTTTGTGCCAGGTTTCGGCCCTGAAGCGGGAGCTGCAATCGTAAACCATCATGATATTGATAAGGTAGCCTTCACAGGTTCAACTGTTACAGGGAAATATATTATGCGTCAATCTGCAGAAACAATTAAACATGTAACGTTAGAACTTGGTGGTAAATCTCCAAATATCATTTTAGAAGACGCTGATTTAGAAGAAGCGATTAACGGTGCATTCCAAGGCATTATGTATAATCATGGACAAAATTGTAGTGCTGGTTCTCGCGTGTTCGTTCACCGAAAACATTACGAAACAGTCGTAAATGAACTAGTAAAAATGGCGAATAACGTGAAACTTGGAGCAGGTATGGAGAAGGAAACGGAAATGGGTCCACTTGTATCTAAAAAGCAACAAGAGCGTGTGCTACATTACATTGAACAAGGAAAAGCAGAAGGCGCTACTGTTGCTGCTGGTGGTGAACGGGCATTTGAAAAAGGATATTTTGTACAGCCAACAGTATTCACAAATGTTACTGATGATATGACAATTGTAAAAGAAGAAATTTTTGGACCAGTTGTCGTTGTACTTCCATTTGATTCAACAGAAGAGGTCATCGAAAGAGCAAATCGCTCTTCATACGGACTTGCTGCAGGCGTATGGACACAAAATATTAAAACAGGACATCAAGTTGCCAATAAATTAAAGGCAGGAACAGTATGGATCAATGATTATAACTTAGAAAATGCAGCTGCACCATTTGGTGGCTTTAAACAATCTGGTATCGGACGTGAGTTAGGTTCATATGCGCTTGATAACTATACAGAAGTGAAAAGTGTTTGGGTAAATATAAAGTAATAGAGAATCTAACTGTTATTAAATAGAGGGATGAAATAATGAGAGATACGGACAACTGTAAGGTTTAATAATAGTTGTCCGTTTTCTTATATATAAAATAGTTTTCAAAAGAATGTTAAGGGGGATTTGGATGGAGCAATTAGTAGAGTGGTTAGTAGGGCAAGTATGGAGTATTGGGTTAGTTGTTTTCGCATTGGGGGCAGGTGTGTATTTTACAATTGCAACTCGTTTTCTACAAATTCGTTATTTTAAAGAAATGATTAAACTATTATTTGAAGGGAAGAGCTCGGAGACGGGAATTTCATCCTTTCAAGCATTTTGTTTAGCGTTATCTGGTAGGGTTGGAATAGGTAATATTGCAGGGGTCGCGACAGCTATCGCTTTTGGCGGACCTGGAGCTGTATTTTGGATGTGGGTAATGGCACTTTTAGGTGCAGCGAGTGCATTTGTTGAATCAACATTATCTCAAGTATATAAAAGTAAAGTCGGAAATGAATACCGTGGTGGTACACCATATTTCATTGAAAAAGGCCTGAAAATGAAATGGTTTGCAGTCATTGTAGCGGTCGTTGTAACACTTTCATATGGTGTTTTACTACCAGGTATTCAATCTAGTAGTATCGCAGTTGGTTTTGAAAACTCTAATGGCATTAGCAAATATATAACTGGTATACTGTTAGTCATATTATTAGCAGCGATCATTTTTGGCGGCGTAAAGAGAATTGCTGGCGTCTCGCAAATGCTTGTTCCATTTATGGCAGTAGGTTATGTAATTGTTACATGTATCGTATTACTTGCGAATGTAACAGAAATTCCAAGTATGTTTGCTTTAATTTTCTCTAGCGCTTTTGGTGTAAATGAAATGTTTGGCGGAATCGTCGGTGCAGCAATCGCATGGGGAGTAAAGCGAGCTGTATTTTCAAATGTTGCTGGCGTTGGAGAAGCGACGTATAGCTCCGCTGCCGCTGAAGTATCCCATCCTGCAAAACAAGGATTAGTTCAAGCATTTTCTGTATATATCGATACAATTGTTGTTTGTACAGCGACAGCTCTTATGATTTTAATAACAGGTATGTATAATGTTATACCTGAAGGGAAAAGCGCTATTGTAAAAAATATAGGGAATGTGGATGCAGGTCCGATCTATACACAACAAGCAGTTGAAACTGTTATAACAGGGTTTGGTCCATTATTCATTTCAATCGCAATCTTCTTCTTCGCATTTACAACATTACTCGCATATTACTATATCGCTGAAACGACACTTACTTATTTAGATCGCGATCTTAAACATAGATGGTTAAAACCAGTTTTAAAAATTGGATTTTTAATTATGGTTTACATCGGTAGCGTAGAATCAGCGTCTCTTTTATGGAATCTTGGAGATTTAGGAATTGGTAGTATGGCATGGTTAAATCTAATCGCGATTCTACTACTAAGTAAAATTGCATTAAAAGTGTTAAAAGATTATGAAGCACAGAAAAAAGAAGGAAAAGATCCCGTGTTTGATCCTAGAAATGTAGGAATTGAAGGATTAACATTTTGGGAAGAAAGAAGTAAAGAGCTTGAAAGGAAAAACTATAAGGAACAATCAGTAGTGGATGATAGTCTGAAATTGTAGCTAAAATAAACTGAATATTCATTCTTTTAATGAGGTATATTGCCTTCTTTTCATCACATACTACAATAGGTACACATAATTTGAATGGGGGTAATAATAAGATGGAACACGAACAACATAGTTCAGTAAATGATGTTCTACATCATTATAAAGAAGGGATTGGTAGTTTTACAAACCAAATTCCTGAAATTGCTGAAACATATAATGCATTCACGCAAGCTTGTTTTCAAGAGGGTTCTTTAACAAAAAGAGAAAAACAACTTATTGCATTAGGAATTAGTCTAGCAACGCAAGACGAATATTGTACTATTTATCATACAAAAGGTTGTCTTGATCAAGGATGCTCAGATAAAGAAATTCTGGAAGCATGTGGTGTATCAGCAGCATTTGCTGGTGGAGCTGCAATGAGTCAAGCTGTAACTTTAGTGCAGGAATGTTTAACAGAACTGAAAAATCAAAATCATTGAATGTAAAAAAACGTTTTAAACTTTATGTTTAAAACGTTTTTTATGTGAAATTAAATTTGTACTCACTTTAATATTCTATGTCTTTATAAATTGATTTCTCTACATCAGAAAGAACTTTGTATATGCTCTTACCAATTATAGATTCTAATAATTTCATCTTAGCATTTCATTGTTCCTTCGTTTAAAATTGGTACAATGAAACAAAAGGGGGATTAGTAATGCAAAATGTAGAAATTGAAGAGATTAAGCAAATAGAAGAAGATGTGGAAGAGCTGTCTAAACTTTTGAAAACGGTTGTAGATGAGGGGGCATCAATTGGTTTTTTACCTCCGCTGGAACAAAAAGAATCAGCGAAGTATTGGGAAACTGTATTAGCACCAGAAGTGATCTTGTATGTTGCTAAAATAAATAATGAAGTGGCAGGGAGTATTCAATTACATTTAGTTACAAAGTCTAATGGGATTCATAGAGCCGAAATTTGTAAATTAATGACCCATCCAAACTTTAGACGTAATGGCATTGGACGTTTACTTATGCAAAAAGCAGAGGAGCGAGCAAAGCAAGAAAATAGGTCTCTTATAGTGTTAGATACGAGAGAAGGAGACCCTTCTAATAGATTGTATAAATCATTAGAGTATCAAGAAGTTGGAAAAATACCAGAATACGCAATTTCTCCGAGTGGTAATTTAGACGCGACAGTTATTTATTATAAAGTTTTATAGTTATCATGCTCAAAATAATAAATCCCGATTTTTAACACCGTCTATATTTCTCTAGCGGTGTTATTTGAATTTGTTTAATGTACTAATTGAATTTGAGAAAGTTTTTAGAGGGTTCATTTCGTTATGCTCCTCGACTTATAATGGATGTAGAGAAGATGACTAGCTGACTATAGTTATTTTCGCTTTATTATGGGAAAGGGGATGACGAGATGAAAACGAAAGATTTACAGAAGGTGAAAAAAGTTATATTAAGTGGTGGCATATTACTAACGGGATTGTTAACTTTCGGTTTTTCAGAAAAAGCTTCCGCTCATGGATATGTTGAATCACCAGCGAGCCGCTCTTATTTATGTAAGCAAGGGGTAAATGTAAATTGCGGTCCGATTCAATATGAACCGCAAAGTGTAGAAGGAATAGGTGGATTCCCTCTATTAGGACCTTCTGATGGACAAATCGCAGGAGCTGGCCATTTTCCTGCTTTAGACGTTCAAACAGTAGATAGGTGGAAGAAAGTTACGTTAAACGGCGGGACGAATACATTTAAGTGGAAACTAACCGCACCTCATAGTACGAAAGAATGGAAATATTATATTACGAAAAAAGATTGGAATCCAAATAAACCATTATCACGATCTGATTTAGATTTAGTACCATTCTATGTGAAAAATGACGGAGGAGCTAAACCAGGAACTTCCGTAACACATGAAGCAAATGTTCCTACTGATAGAAATGGATATCACCTTATTTTAGCTGTATGGGAAATTGCAGATACGGGGAATGCATTTTATCAAGTTATAGATGTTAACCTTGTAAATAACGGTTTGGCATCGAATTTCGCGCAAAATCATGTAGTGCAAGTTCCTACACTATTTTAAATAAAAAATATATTTTGATCATCTAATTCATTTTAGATGATCTTTTTTACGAAAAACGATGAAAAATATAGAAGAAAGTGCAATTATTTATAAAAAATTCGGCTTTAAATATTGTCATATTTGCTTCTTTAAGATATCCTTTTCATGAAGAGGTGGAAAACATGGAAAAAGTACTAGTTTTCGGGCATAAAAACCCAGATACAGATGCAATTTGTTCTGCAATTGCATATGCAGAATTGAAAAAAGAATTAGGAATGAATGCTGAGCCTGTACGTTTAGGCGAAATCAGCGGTGAAACTCAATTTGCGTTAGACTATTTTAAAGTAGAAGGACCGCGTTTTGTTGAGACAGTTGCAAGCGAAGTGGACAACGTTATTTTAGTTGACCATAACGAGCGTCAACAAAGTGCTAACGATATCGAATCTGTTCGTGTGTTAGAAGTTATTGACCATCACCGTATTGCTAACTTTGAAACAAGCGATCCTATTTACTACCGTTGTGAGCCAGTTGGTTGTACAGCTACAATCTTAAACAAAATGTACAAAGAAAACGGCGTTGCAATTCGTAAAGAAGTTGCAGGTTTAATGTTATCTGCAATCATTTCAGATTCTTTACTATTCAAATCTCCAACTTGCACAGAGCAAGATGTAGCGGCAGCTCGTGAATTAGCAGAAATCGCTGGTGTAGATGCTGATAGCTACGGTTTAGAAATGTTAAAAGCTGGTGCTGACTTAAGCGGAAAAACAATGGAGCAATTAATCTCTCTTGACGCTAAAGAATTCCAAATGGGTAATGCGAAAGTTGAAATCGCACAAGTAAACGCTGTTGATACAAACGACGTTCTTGTACACCAAGCGGAACTTGAAAAAGTTATCTCTGCAGTAGTAGAAGAAAAAGGTTTAGACCTATTCTTATTCGTTGTAACTGATATCTTAACTAACGATTCTGTCGGTCTTGCGATCGGTAAAGCAGCAAGCGTTGTTGAGAAAGCATACAACGTATCTCTAGAAAACAACACAGCTACTTTAAAAGGTGTTGTATCTCGTAAAAAACAAATCGTACCAGTATTAACTGAAGCATTCCAAGCTTAATATAATTGCGTATGGTTTAACAAAAAAAGGACAAGTAGTCAGATTGGCTACTTGTCCTTTTTTATCTCTAAAAAACAGAAAATTTAAAAATAGGAGGATTGTGTATGTTTAATGATTTAGAAAGTAAATTACAGTCACTTTTAGAGCGAAATATAACTTCTGTTTCAGAATTAGAGCGTTGGCTTTTAGAGGAATTGCGTATAACCGCTGAAATAGAAGAGGAGATAACTAGTAGTTTAATTGCTACGTATAGAGATACAAATGACAGAAATAACCGTAATTTACATATGTATAATCAAAATACAATTCAACCACTTTTAAAAAGATACAATGCAAAATTTGACCAGAAATTTAGAGAGTGTCCATTTTCAAATTTATTAGATGAGCAGGAATATGGATTTATGAAAAAAGCAAGAGTAGTAAAAAGTAAAATGTTTAATGAAAAGAACATTGCTCTTTCTATTAAAGAGCAAGAACTTATTACGAAATATAGAGAAATAATGTCTAACATATCTATTAATTGGAAAGGTGAGCAAAAGACGTATGCATACGTAAAAGCAAAGCTAGATAATCCTAATAGAGCTATTCGTGAAAAAGCTTGGTACGCTTTATGTGAAGCAAGAAGTGCAGTAAAAGTAGAAATAGATTGTATTATGAATGAACTCTTACAATTGCGGAATGAGATCGCTTTACATGCAGGATTTAATAATTATAGTGAATATGCTTTTAAACAAAAAAATAGAGATTATAGTATGGAAGAGTGTTATATGCTTCATGAATCTATAGAAAAGTATGTTGTACCAATATGGGAACAGTTAGGAAGTCTTTCTAAAAAGAATCTCGGTGTAAAAACGTATCGCCCTTGGGATCTTACGCCATGTAATTTACCAAAAGCTCCATTTCAAAATGCCATTGATTTATTGGATGGGGTGGAAGAAATGTTTCGGAAGACTGATTTATATTTTTATGAGAAATTTATTCATATAAGGAAAGCGGGATTCCTTGACGTAGAAGAACGTGAAAATAAAGCATCAGGAGCTGCTTGTTTTACCTTGCCTCATAGTAAAGAGGTTTTTGTGTATTCTAATTTTAGTCCATCATTTTATGCAATTAATGCACTCATACATGAAGTAGGGCATGCCTTTCATTTTTATAAACAATTTAACAATGATAGCAGTATGCAGGAAAGGTATCTTCGTGAAGAAGTGGCTGAGCTTTATTCCCTTAGCCTTGAGTTGCTAGTAATGGATAAGCTGAATATCTTTTATAAGCAAGAGGATGAATATAAAGAAGTGCAGTGCGTACAATTATATCGTGCCTTGTCTTTATTAATGTCGTCAATTGCAGGAGATGTATTTCAGCACTGGCTCTATACAAATCCAAACCATACACCAGAAGAACGTGATAAGAAATACGCTGAAATATGCAAAAGGTATCAATATTCATCAGTCGAAATTACAGGATTAGAGAATGAAATCGGTGCAAGCTGGTTAGAGTCATTTCACTATATTCAGTTTCCTTTTTATCAAATTGAATACGCCATTGCACAAATAGGAGCAATGCAATTGTTTCAAATTTATCGGAAAGATCCAGAAAAAGCGATTGCTTTCTTTAAAGAGGGAGCGAGTACAGATTGGAATTTAACTATACAAGAAATATATGAAAAAACAGGTGTCACGTTTGATTTTTCGGAAGAAAGGATTGAAAGTACTGCAAGTGTTATTTTGGACCTGATTAGCGAATTAAAATAAGGATAGCATTAGCTATCCTTATAACTGTTTATTCGTAGATTTTTTCTTGTTTATATAAAATGTAATAATAGCCGCAATGATGAAAATAGGTATGGCATACGCTTGCCCAACAAACAATTTCCAGCCAATATGATTATAACCTTCAGATGCTGGAGCAATCATAGCGATTATGCAAACAATAATATAGAGTACTAGTGCAGGGATTATATTTTTCAATTGTTCACCTCCTTTTCATAAAATCATCACATGTATATTTATATAATACATTATAGTTTGAGAAAAGATATATGTTTTTCTAACATTTATGTAAATAAAAGGATTTGTTTTAAGTGGAATAGAATAGGTGTATGTAGAATGATATAGGGGTGTTACATATAATGAACAATATATTAAATCGAATAAAGAAAGATGTAAGTATAGAATTATTGAATACGCTATGGCCTGGTTTTAATAGGGCTGCATTTGCATTATATGATGATAAGCATGTGTATGTATTTCATCATCCATTATTTTTGAAACCTGATAATGAGTACACTGTTTTAAAGTGGGATGAACAATTTAAGGCTGATACATTTATCCTATTCAAAGACTATCCGACTGCCATCGTTAATATGAATAGATATAAAGATTATGAAAGTTTATCTGCGATTTTGGTGCATGAACTTTTTCATTGTCATCAATATTTGAATAAAGAAAGTAGATTTCCAAATGAATCTTTAGGATTTCAATATCCTATAACAGAAGAAAATATAGAATTGCGAAATAAAGAACGAATTTGTTTATATAATGCTGTGCACTGTAAGTCACAAGCTGTGAAAAATAATTATATTAAGCAATTTATCGAATTAAGAGAACAAAGAGCTCGTTTTATAAAAGAAGAGTTTATAACTTATGAGTGTATGGTTGAAAGTATAGAGGGGCCTGCTTGGTATGTTGAAATGAACGCTTACAATGCAGTATGCGAAAAGGATGAAAGCGAAACGTTACGAAAATATAGCGGATTTATTTTAGATGCATATGAAGCTAATTATAATATTAGGAAGAGTTGCTATAGCTCAGGAATGCTTTTATGTTTATTATTAGATGAAGTCCTACCTGAATGGAAAAAGAGCTTCTTTAATAGTGATAAATCGTTATATGCTTTTTTAAAACAAAATATAAATGTGGATTTGAGTTTAAATAATGAAATTACAATAAGTAAAGAAACGAAGCAAATCCTTCATTTTGTTCAAGATGAAAGAGATAAGGATTTCAACCACTTTTATGAGGAGAAAGGGTATCATTTGTATATTATAGGCAATATAAAATTAAATTCGTTTAATCCAATGAATGTAAAGTTAAACGGAAATAAAGCATTACATAAAACATTTTTAAGTGTAGGTATACATAATAAAACATATATGATAAATCAGCCTGTTTTAGCATCTTTTGAAGAGGATTTTAAAAATATGACAAAAGTTCATATTATAATGAATGAAAAGCCGATAGAAACAAATAATGGTTGGAACGTAGTGGGTATTGGTAATATAGAAGCTGAGTATGAAGAAGAAGGGAATTTTATATTTTTATATTTAAAAAGTTAAAAGTGAGGTAAGAAATAAAGATGAACAGGTTATGCATAATTCCATGCGGAAAAAAGAAAATTTGGGATAAGTATCCTGATTACGGACCGATGGAGGCAAAGGATGTATATATTAGCCCATTCGGAAAAGCATGTCAGGTGTATGCAACGATGTTTTTCGAGAATTGGGTTATATTATCAGCGAAGCATGGATTTTTAAGACCAAATGATATTGTACTAGAAAACTATGATCTTGCCTTTGATTCAAAGAGCGATGAAATTATTAGTATGGAACAATTAAAACAACAAATAATTGAAAAAGACTTGCTTCAGTTTGATGAAGTAGTTTTACTTGCAGGGAAGAAGCATAAAAAAGTAGTGACACAATTGTATCCAGAAGAAATTATTACGTATCCGTTAGAAGGGTGTAAAGGGATTGGGTATATGTTGCAGAGGTTGAAAGGGGCTGTAGGGGAAGGTAAGGAATTATAATAGAAAACTAATTCGTGTTTCTATAATATGAAATAAAATCGACTCTTTTTTAGAGTCGATTTTATTATTTAAAACTTAATTTGGTAATTAAATGGTTCAGGTTTTATATCGTAATTTTCACTTGAGCCTTCTAGTATTAGTTGCAATTCACCTTGCTCAATTGGGAGTTTAGGGAATGTTAAAACAGCATCACTAGTTACACCAGGCATCATACCTTGTGGAATTTTAGGGTATTTTGCTTCATAATTATCTTGGTATTCTAATTGTTGACCACCTACAATTAATTTAGAGTTAAAATCATAGAAATTAAATGCTGCAGTTGCATCATTTTTGGCTGTAAAATAAACTCGTGTTTCTTTATCAGCAATTTCAATTTTTTTAACAATCATTTTATAACCATTATGGTCTTGCTCTTGATTTACTTCAATTGTTTTTTTTGCTGGATCAAAA
Organism: Bacillus cereus group sp. BfR-BA-01379; assembly: GCF_022663605.1. Lineage (NCBI taxonomy): Bacteria > Bacillati > Bacillota > Bacilli > Caryophanales > Bacillaceae > Bacillus > Bacillus cereus group sp. BfR-BA-01379. Next base: position 42,255 of record NZ_JAKUFT010000011.1, on the reverse strand, counting down.
GCTGTTGCATAATCTGTTTTTTCGATACTTGTTGCAACAATAGTGGGGCCTTTTACTTTTCCACCAAATGCATTTTCACCTTCAAAGACGTCTTTTATTGTTCCCTTTACATGAATGTAATCTTCGCGTTTTACATCTAATTTAGGGTCTTTAAAAGCAATAATAGTGTTTTTGCTGTGCTCTTTATCAGCCCAAGCTTGAAGATATGTACCATCTTTATCACGTTCAGGCTCGACAAAGATTTGCGCATAGAAATCAACCTTTTTTCCTTTATACTCTTTAGGATTAGAGTGCATCTTTTCAAATTCTTCTTTTGATAATACCTGTGTCGATTCACTTGTCTCCTTAGTAGTTTTCTTTGATGTTGAATCTTTAGAGTCTGTATCTTTAGAGCATGCTCCCCCTAAAATAATAGCTCCACAAAGAACAGATAATAGAATTTTCTTCAAAATTTATCCTCCTACACATATAAAATATATTTTCGGTTTATAGTATAACAGATTACAAGTAATTATTTTACAAAAAACTTTTAAAAAAAGTTATTTTTAGTAATATTTACTATACTAAAGAGTCAAAACTAGACTAGCAAACAAGCATTTTTATACGTTTAAACATAGAATATGATGAATTCTATTTAGGAGGATGCATATTCATGGGGAATCATTGTAATTGCAGACGTTCATTTTGGGACGATTTAATGTTTGGAAGATGTAGATGTAGGGAGTGTCACGAATGTCGTTGCAAAGAGAAACCGAAGTGCGATTGTGAAGAGCGTTGCTGCAAGGAGAAGCCGAAATGTGATTGTGAAAAATGTCATTGTAAAGAGAAACCGAAATGCCATTGTAAACGTGAAGGGTATTAATAATAAAAAGAGTACGTTAAGTACTCTTTCATTTTATAAGGTTATATTCCATCTTCAACAGATTTTTTTACAATTTTCCATTTATCTTGTTTTTTAATCTTTATAGCTACATGAGTTCCAGTAGACTCCTTATAAAAAATATATCCATTGTTTGCGTTCACATATGTCAATGGTTCACCTATGCAATCTCGTGAACAAGATGTATTGATAATCTCAATTAAGGATAGTTCGTTCGGATCTGTCCTACTTGCATCTATAATCGTATCAAGGTCTGTTTTACGATAACCTTGTAAGTTTACTTGGAAATTTTGTTCGATTTCTCCTGTAATACTAGTATTCATTACTTCAACTGAATTTTTCTTTTCTTGAAGAAATCCGTTTTCATAAAGTAATTTTGTATAACCAACCCATGCGATTAAAACTAGCATGATAAACATACTACATATTTTAAGTGTTCGAAGGCGTTTACTAACTATTGTTTCTGAGTATTTCATTCCGTTTAATCCTCCAATGTTTTTAATTTAAAGTATGCTTGGATACATATATTTAGAAGAGGCTGATAGGTAACTAGTTCTGGATTCCAAAAAAGAAAGCATCCGAAGTTAGATGCTTTCTTTTTGCGTATTATTCACTATCTGTTCGTTACTTGTTTCATAAGCGGTCTTATTTCTTTAACGGGTGGTTTTTTATCATAAGCATCAACGTAAGAGAAATAGTAATTTAAGTTTCTGAGAAGGCCTTTCCCTATTTTGGCGCTTAAGAATGGAAATACTTGTCCAGTATAATCGTCGAGAGATTTACAGTAGTATTTTTCATCTAAATAAATACTGTATTTACATGTTAGTTCTACTAGTGAGTTCCCTTCATCATCAATTACTTCCTTAGAATCAATAATGTCTATTAATGCGAATTTTTCATTTAGATAAACTTTCTTTTTTTTCTCGTGTTTATTTGTGAGTATAAATACGAGACCAATGGCGTTAATCAAAAGATTTCCTCCTATAAAAAACGGATATTAATAAAATATATCGATATACGTTAAATGTAAAGAGGGGAGGTAAAATTTCATTCATAGAAAGTTTAATAAGCCGATTTGTGTTTTCAAATCGGCTTATTATTATTGAAATACTTGCGGGAATTGCTTTATGATTGCGTTTGTTATCATATCAGCCATTTCTAATGCTTCTTTTTCAATTTTATCGTATAGTTTTACGCTTGCTTCAAAATCTTTATTTAGGAAAGCAAGTGCTTCTGCTTTTGTTAAGGCTAAATGTTCATAAAACATTTTTCTAAATTCTTCTTTTTCTATATATGGGTTGATGCTAGTAAGAAACGCCACAATTTCATCTCCGTTAGCGTACCATTTCTTCTCTATAGCGGCAGCTGCATTTTGATCACTAGCTTTTGCGGCTTTAACAAGATCTGCTGCAATGACTAAGTGGTCTTTAATTAAAGCACTATATTTTTTTACAGCATCCTCACCATAGAATGGTTCAAGTGACAGTCCCATATGTGTTGCATTTTGAAGAAGTCGCCCGACTGTAACGTTTACGTCTGGTAAATTAAAGACAATGCTAATAATAGCTAATCTAGTCCAAGCAACGTGTTGTTCCCATAAAGAACGCATATAACCTTTTAAAAAGTTCTCGTTTTTACTAATTCGGTAATTACGTACAGATGTATCAAAGTGTACGTAAGGGTTATGATAGGGAGAATAATACGATTGCCAATAAGTATACATAAACAGTAACACTCCTTTGAACATGTATAACTCAAAGTATGATGGGAATTTATTTTTAGTTACGTGTCCTAGATTAATTTCAAAAATTGATATGGAAAAGATGAAGAATTTCATTGTGGTATATATAAATAAAATGAATATAAAAATAAATGAGGCTCTGCAAGGGAAGTTGCAGAGCCTCAAAAGGGTATTGCCGAGATGTCGGACTCGACTACGTAATACTATCATAAAATTCTTTTAAAAAAACCTGGTAAATGTGTCCAAATGCAAGTGGATCTTTAATAAAGTCAAAAAGATCCGCTTCCCGCAGCAGATCCCTTTGACTAGATAATGTTGATGAGCAAAAACTCATCTGGAGTACTTTTATAGTAACAAGTGAAAATGATTTTGTGTATTGAGAAAAAAAGAATTGAATAATTAAATGTTTAGCTTTTATATTTTAGTTTTTGTGATTATCACCATTTGTTGTAAGTAGAGTATGGTTATAAAATGGAGAAAAGATTTACAAATACATCCAAAAATGTACTGGAATATATAATAATAATAAAAGACCTACCTTAAGGGGTTTATCCAACTGAATATTTCATATGATATCAACTGTATTGTAGTAAGGCTATAAGGTTTATATTGAGAAAATTATTATGAATGATATATTTTACACACGTATTAACGTTTAAAAAGTTGAGAAAGAAAATGAAATAGCTTTTTATAAGAGAAAAATGGCTGGTACTTATAATACGATTCATATTTCCACGCATCATGATTTGAAAACTGAAGTTGGTTAGGTACTGTTTTCTCTTGGATGGAACTAATATTCTGCTCCTTCATATAGTAACCTCCTGAATTCATATGTATAAGATTAGTAGTATTCAAGGAAGAGTAATAAAATGTATAATTATTTTGTAATTCATCTCAGATGTGGTTGATTCAGGTTTTAAAATTTATAGACATAAATAGCAATTAAAACACCGCTGCTAAACAACATTTAAAACGTAGAGAAACGTAAAATAATGAAAAGCAAGCTGTTAGTCATGTATTCATCACTTTCAAGACGCTTAAGTGATGATATAATAGGAATAGATGAAAGATATAGAAAAGCAGGTGACTCTTTTTTGTTTACAAAAGCACAAGAACTTTTAGCGTCTTATTTCGGTTATTCGTCATTCCGAAGAGGACAAGATGAAACAATTAAAAATGTATTAGATGGGAAAGATACAGTTTGTATTATGCCTACGGGCGGTGGTAAGTCAATTTGTTATCAAATTCCCGCATTAGTATTCGAAGGAACGACATTAGTTATTTCACCTTTGATTTCACTTATGAAAGACCAAGTAGATACATTAGTACAAAACGGTATTTCAGCTACTTATATTAATAGTTCTATTTCTATTACAGAAGCAAATCAACGAATTCAATTAGCGAAACAAGGTCATTATAAGTTGCTTTATGTGGCGCCTGAGCGTCTTGATTCAATGGAGTTTGTTGACCAACTTATCGATATGAAAATCCCGATGATTGCAATTGATGAGGCGCACTGTATTTCGCAGTGGGGACATGATTTCCGTCCGAGTTATTTACATATACATCGCATATTAGATTATCTTCCAGAAAAGCCGCTCGTATTAGCATTAACTGCTACGGCAACACCACAAGTTCGTGAAGATATTTGCAACACGCTTGGAATTAATCAAGAAAATACGATTATGACAACGTTTGAGCGCGAGAACTTATCATTTTCTGTTATTAAAGGACAAGATCGTCATGCATATTTAGCGGATTATATTCGTCAAAATCAAAAAGAATCTGGGATTATATATGCAGCTACTAGAAAAGTAGTTGATCAATTGTATGAGGATTTAATGAAAGCGGGCGTTTCGGTATCAAAATACCATGCTGGTATGAGTGATACCGATCGAAATGAGCAGCAAGAACTCTTTTTACGTGATGAAGTGAGTGTAATGGTAGCGACATCTGCATTCGGTATGGGAATTGATAAATCGAATATACGTTACGTTATCCATTATCAACTGCCAAAAAACATGGAAAGTTATTACCAAGAAGCAGGACGTGCCGGACGTGACGGATTAGATAGTGCATGTATATTGCTATATTCTTCTCAAGATGTGCAAGTACAGCGCTTTTTAATTGATCAATCGACAGGAGAGTCTCGTTTTTCAAACGAACTTGAAAAACTGCAAAATATGACTGACTACTGTCATACAGAACAATGTTTGCAATCATTTATTTTGCAATATTTTGGAGAAGAGCCGAAAGAAGATTGTGGCCGCTGCGGTAATTGTACGGATGACCGCGAGAGTATCGATGTGACGAGAGAATCACAAATGGTTCTATCTTGTATGATTAGAACGAACCAACGATTTGGTAAACAAATGATTGCACAAGTGCTAACTGGATCTAAAAATAAGAAAGTTATTGAATTTAATTTTCATACTTTACCAACATACGGATTACTATCAAATCGTAGCGTAAAAGAAGTTAGTGAATTTATTGAGTTTCTAATTTCAGATGAGTTAATTGCAGTTGAACATGGTACGTATCCGACATTAAAAGTAACGGAAAAAGGGAAAGAAGTGTTACTTAGTAAAGTGAATGTTTTACGTAAAGAACGAGTAGAGACAAGACAAATTGTTCAAGATCATCCTTTATTTGAAGTACTTCGTGAAGTACGTAAAGAAATTGCGCAAGGAGAAGGTGTACCTCCATTTGTTATTTTCTCTGATCAAACGTTGAAGGATATGTGTGCAAAAATGCCGCAAAGTGACTCTGAACTTTTAACTGTAAAAGGGATTGGTGAACATAAACTTGTGAAGTATGGTTCTCACTTCTTACAAGCAGTTCAGCACTTTATAGATGAAAACCCAAACTATGCTGAAACAGTTAAAACAGAAGTGGTGACAGAGCGGAAAAAGTCTGGGAAAGCTTCAGCAAATTCTCATTTAGAAACGTATGAGATGTATAAACAAGCTATTGATCTAGATGAAATTGCAAAAGAACGTGGCTTATCAAGACAAACGATTGAAAATCATTTAATCCGCTCTTTTGAAGATGGAATGGAAGTAGATTGGAACAGTTTTGTTCCTGCCAAATATGAACAAATGATTGAAACTGCCGTGCAAAATGCAGAGGGCGGCCTGAAATCGATTAAGGAACAACTCCCAAATGAAGTGAGTTATTTTATGATTCGTGCTTATTTACAAATTAGAAAATAGAGACATATAAAGGGGATAGGGATATATGCATCACGTTTTCGTGTATGGCACGTTAAGAAAAGAGCAAACGAATGCTCATTTTATGCAAGGTGCAATATGCATCGCAGACGGAGCATGGATGTATGGGAAATTATTTGATACAAACGAAGGGTATCCGGCGATGATTTGTTCAAATGAAGACAAAGTATATGGAGAAGTTTACGAAGTAAATGATAATGTTCTGCAAAAATTAGATGAACTTGAAGAATACACAGGTAATGCAGAGAGTGACCTATATGACCGAATCACCGAAACGATTTATTTAGCTGATAGAGAAATACGTGCATTTGTGTATGTTGCTCAAGATAAAGAGATGCTGAAGGAAGTTATAGTTTCTGGTAATTGGGTGAAGTATCAACAAGGATAATAAAGGCAGCGTAGAAGCAGATAGTGGGAACATCCATTATCTGTTTTTTAAATTGATACTTCCGAAATTCTGATTATTTTGATAAAATGCAAATAAAGGGAAATCAAAAGGAGGATTTTTCATGGGTATCAGAAATTTAGTTTCTCACCTGTAGCAGAAAAATAATATACAGGAGGAGAATATTAATGAATGAATTAAATGTAAAAGAATTTTATAAAAAACAATTTGAACTACTAAGCTATGATGTAAATAATGAAAATTGGTTACAGGAAGTTGCTAAAGAAGTTCAAGAACAAGTTGGATATACATTTCAGTCGATGTTAGAACTAGGAGCAGGAAATGGTGGATTTGCAAGAGCGATGTCTAATTTGAATGTAAAGATGACTACAGTTGAGCTAGTACGAGAGTTAGTTATGTTTGCGAAAGAACATTCTACTAATGATATTGTTATTCACTGTGCTGACTTTTATAAAATTAATTTTGAAGAAAAGTTTGATGTCGTTACTTATTTGGACGGATTTGGTGTAGGAACGGATGCAGAACAATTATTTTTATTAAAACGCATCCATAGTTGGTTGAAAGATGATGGGTGTGCACTTATTGATATTTATCAACCTTTATATTGGGAAAAAGCAAATGGACAAGAAATGCCGATTTATTCTGCAATGCGAAAATATGAATATGATAGTGAAAATGCTAGAATGCTGGACCATTGGTGGGAAACGGATTCTTCAAATGATATTGTGACACAATCTTTACGTTGCTATACTATAGATGAGATTAATAATTTATGTGCAGAGGCTCGCTTCAGTATAGTTGGGATTTTCCCAGGAGGGGCGTATGACTTTGAAGAGAGAGAATATAAAGAGCAAGCATCTTTAAATGAATGTTTCTCATATCGTATAAAAATAAAAAAGAGTAGGGATTAATTCCTTACTCTTTTTTACTTTTATAGTGTAAATAATTGACTGTCTTTCGTATGTAATTATCGTTCTTTTTTTATCCTTATGGATCTTAGTACAATCCCGATGCCAAGAAATAAAACAGTGGCAACGACACCATTAATAGGATTTAACCAAAAATCACTACTATTTGTAAGAGTAATAATACCGGTTATAGTTATTAAAACAGTAGGTACGGCGTCTTCAAGTGCATGCATGAACACACATGGCCACACTGATTTTGTAAGTCTATATATTTCGACATACATAATAGACCAAGAAACCATAAGTATGCATCCTGATAAAAGCATATTTAACCTAGAAATAGATTCAAAATATTCATTTGGTAAAAAAACTAAATAATAAGCGGCATGCCAAAGAGCCCAAATTAAACCAGAAACTAAATAAATTAGCCAATCGTTTAACTTTAATTCAATAAGCTTTGGGGTTAAATAACCGCGCCAAGAGAACTCTTCGAAAATATTTTTAATAAAATTACCTATAATAGACATGAGTATGAGTGAACATAATGAGGACATCTCAAAGTTAGATATGTTAACGACTCCGAAAAATAGAGCTAAGCTTATAGTTATTAGTGTAACGAATGGATAAATAAGTATTGCTACGAAATACCATTTAAAGTTTCCTTTAAAATTTGGTTTGATACCAAAATTATGCCAATCTCGGCTAAGAATTCTAAGTAATATGCTGACGAAGAAAGGAAGTATAAGCCATAAGCCCATGCCTAAAGAATTTCCTTTAGGCTGATCTGTTAGAAGAGAATCAAGAAATACACCGATCCAACCACTTGCTAGCACAATTAACACAAAAATAATTAAATGTAACTTTACATGTTTTCTATTGGTTGTAGTCATTTCGAATAAACTCCTTTTTATTTTTGGTATTTACCTATTAACTCTTCTCATTATTTTATAAGTGAAAGGAGGAAATCGATAGAAAGATAGATGAGAGTTTAGTAAGTTAGTGTATATATCGTTATTATTAATAGAAAGTAATAGCTTTTGTACGCATTATTTTATTATATGTAAAGTGTTGTAATTTAGATGTTTTATATTCTTATAATGTAAAAATAACGATAAGAGTTCAAAATTAGAAAGATGAAAAGTGAGTTTTTTCGGAAAATTTAAATTGAAACTATTGACTTTATGAATGGATTTTTAATACAATTGTATCTCGACTGAAAAATTAGAACGGACAGGAGGGAATCATCAAATGAACAACATTTTTGAAGAAGAGTTACAAAAAATGAAAGATACGTTAAGTACGATGGATGATCAATTAGAACAGCTCGAAAACATTCCGGTTTATTATGGAGAAGATTTTAAAGAACAAATTCTAGAAAGTATGAGAGAATCTAATAGACAAAATTTACGTATTGGAGTGCAAGAACCGTACTTTGGAAGATTAGATTTTCAGGAGGATGGCAAGGAAGATATTATGCCAATCTACATCGGTAAAGTAGGTGTTTCACATAAAGATACAATGAAACCAATTGTAATTGATTGGCGGGCACCTGTCGCAAGTATGTTTTATTCATTTACCGGTGGGGAGGAATTAGCGTTTTATGAATCACCAGACGGATTAGTAGAAGGTGATGTGTATTTAAAACGAAACATCTCTATTCGAAAAAGAGAACTAGAACGTGTTGTTGATACATATGTAAAAGGAAATGAAGATGTTTCGCATGCCGATGATTTTCTTCTATATCGATTAGGTGAGAATAAAGATAATAAACTAAAGGATATTGTTTCGACAATACAATCGGAGCAAAATGATATTATTCGTGCGGAAAGAAACTTACCATTATTAATTCAAGGGGTTGCAGGGAGCGGAAAAACAACGATTGCTTTACATCGCCTTGCTTTTTTAATTTATGAATACCGTGAGCAATTAGAAGCTGAGAGAATGATTGTATTTGCTCCGAATAGTCTGTTTTTAGACTATATTTCGAGTGTGCTTCCGGAATTAGGTGTAGGGAATATTAGTCAAACAACATTTGCAGATTGGGCATTACGTACGTTAGATGATTCGGTGAAACTAAAACAAACAGAAGAAAAGTTGAAAGAAGCATTTTCTATTAATCGTGATGAAGAAAAGGTTATGCTCGGTAAATTGAAAGGCACGCTGGAATTTAAGTCCTTTATTGAAGAGAGAATGGTCCAATTTGAAAAAGAATTCGTACCAACAAGTGATTTTGAAGCATGGGACAAAGCTATTATTCCAGTAGAAGACATAAAAAAATGGATGCAAGTTGAATATAAACATTATCCATTAAAGAAAAGAAGAGAAAGATTAGTCGGCCGAATGAAGCGCTGGATTGAAATTGAACTGAAAAAGTATGGAGAAACAAACGAGAAGAAATTACTAAAAAAAGAAGCGACAAAGAGATTGAACACATATATGAAGTTTTGGCCGAAAATGAGCGCACTTTCACTATATAGCTCAATATTGAAAAGTAAAGAAATACTCGAAGTATTACCTGAAGAACTTGTGAAAGAAACTGAAAAGAATTGTCGTAAAAAAGAAGTGTATGTAGAAGATCTACCTGCTTTAATTTACATACATCACCGCATAACAGGTATTGAAATCGGACAGAAATTCCATCACGTCGTTATTGATGAAGCACAAGATTTCTCACCATTTCAAGTGTATGTATTAAAAGAAATTACACTAGGTAATTCTTTCACTATATTAGGTGATTTATCTCAAGCAATTTATGATTATCAAGGAATTGAAGATTGGGGTGCTTTTAAGGAAGTATTCCAAGAAACAGGTTATTATGAACTGACGAGAAGTTATCGCTCTACAAAAGAAATTATTGAATTTGCGAACGAGATTATTAAAAATGCAGAAATTCCAGTTGGGCTCGCAACACCAGTTTTTCGTAGTGGTGAAGATGTTAAAGTAATCCATACAGAAGATCAATTTAATGAGATTATGAAGACGTTAAAGCATCTACAAAATGAAGTTGTGAAAACAATTGCGGTAATAGGAAGAACAGACCATGAATGCCGCGATATATATGAGAAATTAACAAATGTAGGACTGGCTGTAAACGTCATAGAAGCAGATCAAAGTAAATATGAAGGTGGTATTTCAGTAGTACCTGTATACTTGGCGAAAGGGCTAGAATTTGATGCGGTTCTACTAATTGATGTTGATGAAGAACATTACAAAAATACAAAACACGATGCGAAGTTATTGTATGTCGGATGTACAAGATCACTCCATGATTTATGGATTTTCCATAGCGGAGAAGCATCGCCTTTAATAAAAGGATTAAAATAAATATGAAAAACAAGAGGGTTTTCTAGTAACAAAAAGAAGAACCTCTTGTTTTTCTATATAAAGACTTGGAGAGAAACTAACTATGATTACAAAGGTAATAACAAAAAGAAATTGGGAAATTGCAAAGATAAATGGAGAAATTAATGAAACTTCACTAAAAGAAGAGGGATTTATTCATTGTTCATTTTTAAAACAAGCTTTAGAAGTTGCTGAAAAACATTTTAGTCATGAAGAAGATGTTTTATTACTGACAATTGATCCATCCTTAATAAAAGCAGAAATAAAATATGAACTTGCTTCTAACGGTCAAGAATATCCGCATGTATATGGAGTAATTCATATTGAGGCAATTGTAAATGTTACCCCATTTATTAAAGAAAATGGAGAGTTTATATTACAAGAGGTACAAAATTAAGATTGTTATAAGCATTTAAATAGCCAGAAAAGCACAAATTATATAAGTTTGTGCTTTTTTATTATCTATTTTTTGTAAATACGTATTGTTTTTATCACATTAATACTGTACGATACATAGTATAAAACATATACTGTATGACATATAGTAATGAAAATGAGGTGAGTGAATGGATGCTTTATTAAATTCGTTAATTACTGAACTAAGAAGAGGTACATTAACATTAGCGGTTTTAAGCCAGTTAAGAACACCGCAGTATGGGTATTCACTTGTCCAATTATTGGAACAATCAGGGATTACAATCGATCAAAGTACGTTATATCCACTACTTCGCCGATTAGAAAAGCAGGAGCTAGTAACGAGTAGTTGGGATAAAACGGAGAGTAGACCTCGTAAGTATTACGTTTTAAGTGAATACGGATTAGAGATATTTTTGCAGCTGAAGAAAGAATGGATAAAGGATTCGAAAGAACTTTATAACTTATTAAAGGAGGAGGACAAAAATGAACTTGATTGATATGTATGTCGAGGAAGTAGCGAAGAGATTACCTGAAAAAAATCGTGAAGATATTACTCTTGAACTACGGTCAACAATCGAGGATATGTTACCTGATGATTATAATGAAGACGATGAAAAAAGAGTTCTTGAAAAATTGGGAAGTCCAGTTTCGTTGGCTAATGGATATTTGGATAGACCGATGCATTTAATTGGACCACGTTATTTTGATGTATATACGACATTATTAAAAATGATCATACCAATTGCAGCTGTTATCGCTCTCATTGCAATGGTTGCAGAAAATTTTGTTGGATATAATGGTGAGCAAGCGGTATTAAACGTTATTTTAAATGTGATAGGTAAAGGAATTGGGGAAATTATCGAAGTAGGCCTCCATGTGTTTTTCTGGTTGACACTTGTATTTGCAATTTTAGAAAGAACTGATAAAGACAAAGGTACCCAACCGTTGACGACAAGTTTAAAAAAATGGACGCCTGATGATTTAAAAAATACTTCGTATGTTCCAAAGAAAAAGTCGATCTCAAAGTTCGAAGTATTTGGCGGGTTAATGTGGACGGCAATATGGGCAACACTATATTTTTATGCAAATCATCTTGTAGGTGTATATCATGGTACAGAAAACGGACTGAAGTTTGTCGCGCCAACTTTTAATCAAGATGTGTTACTTCAGTATTGGCCAATCGTTGTAATTATAATTGTTTTTGAAATAGGTATATCTCTTTATAAGTTAGTACAGGGACAATGGACGAAAAAGTTGGCAATTGGGAATGCTTTTCTTCAAATAGCTGGAACAATAGTATTCATTGTAATTGTAGTAAATCCACATTTATTTAACGAAGGATTTATTACGTATGTGGCAAATGTGTTTACTACTTCTCCAGAGGAATTTAAAAAGTGGTTAATTGGTGGAGGTATTATCATTTACATTTTATCTGCTGTCTTAAATATATTTGATGGTTTCCGAAAAGCTCGTATTCGTATATAGGAGTGAAATTAGAGGAAAGGAAGAAAGTGATGATAAGGGAAGCAAGGAAACAAGATGTAACATACATGTTAGATATTTATAATGATGCTATATTGTATACAACGGCCGTATATACGTATAAACCTGTAACCCTTGAAAATAGAATAGACTGGTATGAACAAAAAAAGGCTGAAGGTTATCCAATTTTAGTATACGAATTAGATAATAAAGTAGTAGGGTTTGCGACATTCGGGCCATTTAGAGCTTGGCCTGCCTATAAATATTCAATTGAGCATTCTGTGTATGTTCATAAGGAATATAGAAAAAATGGGATAGGAACTTCTTTAATGAAAGCATTGATCACAGTTGCAAGAGATAGGGAATATATGATCTTAATTGCTGGAATTGATGCAGAAAATAAGAAAAGCATTGCCTTACATGAAAACTATGGATTTGTTCATGCGGGGACAATTAAGAAGGCTGGTTATAAGTTTAATAGGTGGTTAGATTTAGCTTTTTATCAATTGGAGCTTAATGGTCCTAAAAAGCCTACGGAAGAGTAAATGTTTGCATTATGCGAATTATGTATTTTAGAAAGGTAGCATGGAGAAATTTCATGCTATTTTTTTTATTGTATGTATAAATATCATTTAACAAAAAAAGGTTTTTAATATTCTATATTGAATTTTAAGAAGATGATAAAACAATATAAAAAGAAGTTTGAATATGTATATACAAAAAGGATAGTGAAGGCATGCTAGGGGTGAGAGATTGAAACGTAACTTAAAAACTTCAACAATCATTATATTGATTTTAACAATTATTGCTTTGGAAGTTGGAATTGCGATTTACGATCATAATTTGTCATTAAATACAATTTACTTTGCAGCAATCCTTATTTGTATTGTATTGCTTTTTGGCACACGTATTTCTGAAGAGAAGGAAAATATATCGAAAGAGAGACGAAGAAAAACAGCTCTTATATTTTGGCCATCTATTTTATTGTCTATCGCTTGCTTTGCCGTTATTAGTTATATAAGAACAGGTTATGTCTCTGTACCAGGGATCATTGGTTTTTCATGCTTTGTTACTTATGGTGGATTCGTGTTTATTAGTATTTTAAAAAGGAAAAGTAAAAATTAAAGGTAGCTTATTAAGTTGAAAGGAAGAAAGATATGAAACACATAGAAAATGGTACTCGCGCTGAAGGAGAATACATAAAAAATAAAGTAATTCAATATAACATGTCTATTTTAACAGATGAAGCAAAACAGCCGATGGAACAAGTGAGTTTCGTAGTGAAAGATGAGGATGGAAAAATATTTGGTGGGGTAACAGGAACGATGTATTTTTATCATCTTCATATAGATTTTTTATGGGTTGATGAAACAGTTCGTCATGATGGTTATGGTAGTCAACTGTTACATAAAATCGAAGACATTGCGAAGGACAAAGGTTGTAGATTAATATTATTAGATTCATTTAGTTTTCAAGCACCAGACTTTTATAAAAAGCATGGCTACCGAGAATACGGTGTTGTTGAAGATCATCCTAAAGGACATAGTCAACACTTTTTAGAGAAGAGGTTATAGGAATCGTATTCGTGCTCTAGAAGAAAAGTGGATATTAAAAGCATCACCAATAAGGTGATGCTTTTTTCTTTTGTTTATAGCAACTACTTAATCTGATGCAATTATGGAAACAAATAGTACGATTCGTAGAACTATGATTTTCTTTTTTATTTGAAATGAGTTACTGTCTTTGTAGAAGACACTTGTTGTATAGGTTTTTCTAACAATGCTGTTGAATTTTTTAGAGCAGAAGAGCAATAAGACGAGCTCTGAATATAATAATAAAAAAGGAGGTGTTAAGCAATGGGTTACATTGTAGATATTTCAAAATGGAACGGTAACATTAACTGGGATGTAGCCGCTCCACAACTAGATTTCGTAATCGCTAGGGTACAAGATGGATCAAATTATGTAGATCCTTTATATAAAAATTATGTCCAAGCAATGAAAAATAGAAATATTCCATTTGGTAACTATGCATTCTGCCGCTTTATTTCAATTGCTGATGCGAAGAAAGAAGCGCAAGACTTTTGGAATCGCGGTGATAAGAGTGCTACAGTTTGGGTGGCTGATGTAGAAGTGAAAACAATGGATGATATGAGAGCTGGTACACAAGCTTTTATCGACGAGTTACGCCGACTAGGTGCTAAGAAAATTGGCTTATATGTTGGGCATCATGTATATGAGCCTTTCGGTATGGCGAACGTAAAAAGTGATTTTCTATGGATTCCTAGGTATGGCGGCAATAAACCAGCATATCCTTGTGATATTTGGCAATACACTGAGACAGGTAATGTACCAGGTATCGGTAAATGTGATTTAAACCAATTGATAGGAAATAAGCCACTTTCTTGGTTTACTGAATCGTTACCAAAACAAGAAAACATACAAGCACAAGTTTCGAAACAAAATATCATTCAATCTGGAGCCTTTTCACCTCATGAAACTCCAGATGTTATGGGAGCATTAACTTCTTTAAAAATGACTGCTACCTTCATTTTACAATCGGATGGTTTAACGTATTTTGTTACTGAACCTACTAGCGATACGCAATTAAACGCTATGAAAGGCTGGCTTGATCGAAAAGGTTGGTGGTATGAAGTTAAATAATAAAAAATAATTAGTTACTATGTGTGCAAAAAAAGAGCCATCCTGTTGGAGGGCTCTTTTTTTGCTATTCAAATAGTTTATTCATTAAATTTTGGATTTCACGTCTTCTTTTATCTGTTTCGTCCTTATCAATTGTATACGTATCATCCTTGATTATAAGAACATCACCTTCTGTTGCAGTGGAAGGGAGTTTGGATTTAGGTACATCAATTGTTACGTTATTCATTTCAATAACTGCTAGTTCGCCTTCAAAGCGGTCAATAATACCTCTTTTCATAACTATCTCTCCGTTCTTACAGAAATGTTAGAACCATCACTATTAATAACTACAGTTCCGTTGGAATCAGTTCTATATACATTAACAGACATTGAATTTAACTTTGCTAAAGTTTCCTGTGTAGGATGGCCATAGCGGTTACCTGCACCTGCACTGATCACGGCAATACTTGGTTTCACTGCATCTAAAAATAGCTGAGAAGAAGATGTCTTACTTCCGTGATGACCTGGTTTTAATACATCTGATTTTAGGTTAGAACCATGTGTCGTAACCATATCTTTCTCACTTTTAGATTCAGCATCACCTGTGAATAAGAAGGATTTGCTACCGTGTGTTACTTTTAATACAGCACTCCACTCATTTAGATCGTTACCATATTCTTTAACGGGAGCTAAAAATTGTGAGTTTAAACCATTGATTGGTAAAGTAACTCCAGATTTTGCTTCTTTAATTGTTAATCCTTTGTTAGCTACTGCAGTTAGGAAGTCTTTAAACGTTTGTGTCGTATGACTTACTTTCGGGGCGTAAACGTTTTTTACATTCATAGAATATAGGACTTCATCTAATCCGCCTACATGGTCAGCATCAGGATGCGTAGCGATCATATAATCAATAGTTTGGAATCCTAATCCTTTTAGATAATTCGCTACTACTTTACCTTTTCCGTTGTTACCAGCATCAATAAGGATAGTTTCTCCACTTGGAGATTTAATAAAAGTAGCATCACCTTGTCCGACATCAATATAATGAACCTCTAAGTTACCTTTAGGCTTAGGAAGAGCTGGACGGAAGTTTGGTTCTAATACACGAGCCAAAAATGCAGCGAATTGCTCACGAGTTACTTTTACACCTGGACCAAATGTACCATCAGGCAATCCAGTAGTGATATTATTTTGAGCTAAAATTTCGACATAATTGTAACCCCAATGATTAGATGGAACATCAGGGAAATTGACGTCTGCTCCTGTAGGCTTTAAATTAAAAGTTTTAACAAGAACTACTGCCATTTCTGCACGAGTTAATGAGCGGTCAGGAAAATAGTTTGTTTCACGTTGTACAATGTTATTATGTGCTAACTTATGTACAGAATCATAGTAATAGATACCTTTGGCTACATCGGAAAAAATATGATTATAGCTAGATGGTTTTTCTAATTTTAATGATAAATCTAGCATTAAGGCCATTTGTCCACGAGTTACATCTTCACTTGGTTTAAAAGTACCTTCTGGCGTACCTTTAATGATACCTTTATCCGATAAATAGTTAATTTCTTTAATTGCCCAATGATTAGATTGGACATCTGGGAAAGATTTAGCACTTGTAAGATTAGGGATGAATAACGATAAGATTATGACAAATGCTGTTAGTAATAAACTAAACTTTTTCAAAAGATCGCCTCACTTTATGTATTTTTTTACCTAATTAACTTTACCATTTTTTGCAAGGAATTCAAGTTTTAATAGTTAAATATTATTATAGAAATACTTTTGGTGTTATATTCATTGATTTTCTCTTATTCTGTATATTTGATATAGTTAATATGAAAGAATGAGAGTAACGATTGCAATTGTAAAATCGATATTATAAATTTATTTTATGAAGTTTTTTTGTAACAGGTTGGATTCTATAGTTTTATATTGAAAGAAGTAAAGTAAGACAAATTATATATAATGAGCAATTTGATGGGAGAAGGAAAATGCACACGTATAAATTGCAACATGAACAACCAATTTGCGTAGAAAAAATAAAAAAACTTTATGACTCTGTCGGTTGGTGGCCAGAAAGAAAAGAAATCGATATTCAAAAAATGTTAAAGTATAGTATAGCGATTGGGGTATGGGAAGAAAATGAATTAATCGGATTTGCTAGAGTTGTTTCTGATGGTGTCTTTCGAGCGTACATAGAAGATGTTGTCGTACATGAGAATGTAAGAAATAAAGGTATTGGAGAGAAGATGCTTACAATATTACTTCAAGAAATATCTCATGTTCATATTGTTAGTCTATTTTGCGGAGAGAAATTATTAAAGTTTTACGGTGAACAGCAATTTCAAGCGACAAAGCAAATTGTAATGCATCGTAATCAAATCGTGAAAGAATAAGAGGTGCCAATAAGAATGAATGCAATTAGAACATATTGTTTATCGAAAAGAAAAGCGACAGAAGATTCACCAGATGGTTGGAATGCAACATGTATGAGGCTTAATAATAAAATATTTGCGATTGTAAACCATGAAGAAGGAGAAAAAGCAGCGATTACATTAAAATGTGACCCAGAACTTGCACTAAGGTTAAGAGAAGACTTCCCAGAAACCATAATTCCTGGTTATCATATGAATAAAAAACATTGGAATACAGTGTATATACATAAAGGTGTAGAGCAAGAGCAAATTAATAAGATGATCGATTGGTCATATGATTTAGTTCTACAATCATTTTCAAAGAAAAAGCAGCAAGAGTTATTAGATTAGTATGTATAAGGGGTGGATGTATTGAAAGACACGATCAAAGGTACATATGATAAATTAGCGAGTACATATAAAGAAAATTTAGATGTGGCAAATCCATATAACAGTTATTACGAAAGACCAACGATGATGGAGATGATTCCAAAGAATTTAGAAGGGAAGAGTATACTAGATGCTGGATGTGCAGCTGGATGGTATACTTCTCAATTTATAGAAAGAGGAGCAAACGTTACTGCAATTGACGTAAGTTCTGAAATGGTAAAAGCTGCAAAGGAAAGTATGGGTAATAAAGCAACGTTTTTTTGTCATGACCTGCAAGAAGTATTACCATTTGAAGATAATACATTTGATGTTATTGTAAGTTCGTTAACACTTCATTACTTAGAAAATTGGGATAATGTATTTCAGGAGTTTCATCGAGTATTGAAGCCTGGTGGAGAATTTATATACTCCATTCATCATCCTTTTATGGATTTTACAAAGTTTACCAGTGAAAATTATTTTGAAAAACAATTATTAGTAGATACTTGGGTTAAACCGAATATTACAATAGAAGTTAGCTTTTTTAGAAGGTCACTCCAAGACATAATTAATGAAACAACAAATTATTTCGTGTTAGAAATAATGGTGGAACCGAGACCAGTTGAAAAGATGAGAGAAATAAACGAAAAATCATATCATTATCTAAATACAAATCCACATTTTCTTATTATGAAAGCCATTAAAAAATAGGTAGTAAAATAATTATATTTTACTACCTATTTACAATTTCAAATTACATATTAGGAGTTCTTGAGATGAAAACGAAACGAAATAGACTATTATATGCAATGTTTACCATTGTTATAATTATTTTAGGTCTTAGCTCCAGAAAGTTAGCTTTTGCGTTACCTCAGCTATTAAATGACTACTTAGGCGATGCTTTATGGGCATTGATGATTTTTACTGGATTCGGATTTTTATTTCCTAAAATAGAAACGAAGAAATTGGCTTTTATTAGTTTGCTATTTTGCTACGGGATTGAAGTGAGCCAATTGTATCATGCTGAATGGATAGATAACATTCGTGCAACGACTTTAGGTGGACTTGTATTAGGTTACGGATTTTTGTGGAGTGATTTAGTTGCTTATACAATTGGTGTTGGAGTAGGATTTATTTTTGAGTTTATATTACGGGAGAAATAAGAGATATAAAAAGGGGTATTTATGAAAAAATAATATTAATAGGTTCTGGTGGTTCCGGAAAATCTACATTAGCAAGGCAATTAGGAAATAAATTAAATATTAAAGCACATCATCTTGATGCGTTATTTTGGAAACCGAATTGGGAAGGGGTACCGAAAGAAGAGCAAAGAACGGTTCAAAATGAATTAGTTAAAGAAGATGAGTGGATTATTGATGGGAATTATGGCGGGACAATGGATATAAGAATTAACGCAGCTGATACAATTATCTTTCTTGATATTCATAGAACAATATGTGTTTATCGTGCTTTTAAAAGGGTTGTACAATATCGGAATAAAACAAGACCGGATATGGGTGCTGGATGTGAGGAAAGGTTTGACTTGCAATTTTTTAAATGGATATGGGAATATCCTAAAACGAAACGACCTTCAATTTTAAAGAGGCTAAATCAATTGAGTAAAGATAAAGAAGTTATTATTTTAAAATCTTCAAATGAAGTAAGACTATTTTTAGAGAAGTACGATACCATAAATAGTTAGATTATAAAAAGAAGTAACATGGGGGGATAGGATTGAATAGATTCATTGGCCCGGTTGATTCTAATATGGTGAAAATTCCAGAAGGAAAAGTAGTATTAAGAGATGATCGAATTAAAAAAGAATGGCAAGTCCAAGTTAAACCATTTCTTCTAGCAAAGTATGTTGTGACGACGGAATTATATGATGCGATTGTGAATCATAAACCAAATTTATTCAAAGATAATAATAAACCAGTTGTAAATATTTCTTGGAATGATGCCATTGTATTTTGTAATTTACTTTCAAAAAAAGCGGGATTAAAAGAATATTATTCTATTAGTGATGATAGTCTAATTGTTAGTTGTAATTTAGCTTCAAATGGATACCGATTACCTTCTGAAGCAGAGTGGCAATATGCGTGTAAAGCAAATACGACGGGATATACATATGGGACACTTGAGAAAATAGCATGGTATAATGAGAATTCTAATGGACAAATTCATGACGTTGGTCAAAAAGAACCAAATGCATGGGGACTATATGATATGTTAGGAAACGTTTGGGAATGGTGCTATGATTTGTATGATGAAAAAGTATATGGATCATACCGAATTTTTCGAGGTGGTAGCTGGGCTGAACCAGCTAGAGGTTGCGGTGCGACTTGTCGCCGGCGTAGCCACCCTACATTTCATATAGATGATCTTGGATTTAGGCTTGCAAGGTCAATTTAATAAAAGCATGATATATAAAAAAGTGTTTGGAGAGTATCTATATTCTTAACATAATAGACAAGATTTGACGTAAGGAGTGTTCCTAATGGCACGTGTTTTATTCATTAATACTGGATCAGAAGGACATATAAATCCAACATTGCAAGTTGTAGAAGAATTAGTTTCACGTGGGGAAGAGGTAATTTATTTTTCAATAGAATCTTTTAGAGAGCGCATTGAAAAGGCAGGTGCTACTGTACGAACAATTGACGAGCAAAAGTTTATAAAAGCTTTTCTTTCCGGTGGTCGAAATTATTTATTAGAAAGAATTAACGGCCTTTTGCATACAGTGGATGTTGTGATACCTAATGTTCTAGAGCAAATTGAAGGGGAACATTTTGATTATATTATTCACGATTCGATGTTTGGCTGTGGCCATATAATTGCTCAAATTCTAAAGCTTCCAGCAATAAATTCTTGTACATCTTTTGCACAGGATGAAAAAGCATTTGAACAAATGTTAGCCCACTTGTCTAAAAATATCCCAGTGGAAGATCAAGATAGGATACGTAATGATTTTGAAAGCTTAACTAAGGGAATTGCGGAAAAATACGGTGTTAAAATAAACTCGCCGTATGAAGTTTTCTGTAATCCAGCTCCACTTACTATTGTGTATACAATAAAGGAGTTCCAACCTTTTGGAGATATGTTTGATGAAACATTTACATTTGTAGGACCATCTATCTCTACACAAGTAAAAAATGAAGAGTTAGATTTTCCTGTAATTGAAGAAAAAAGCTTGATTTACATTTCGTTAGGTACTGTTTTTAATGAAGCGCTTGATTTTTATAAATTATGTTTGAAGGCGTTCAAGAATAGTAATCATACTATTGTGATGTCTATTGGTAATAAAACGAAAATAAGTGATTTAGGTGAAATTCCTAAAAACTTCATTGTGAAAAATTATGTACCACAAACAAAACTACTTACATATACAAAGTTATTTATTACACACGGCGGGATGAACAGTACACATGAAGGACTATATAACGGGATTCCGCTTATTGTAATTCCGCAAAGTGCAGATCAGCCAGTTATCGCAAAGCAAGTGGAGAATCTTGGAGCTGGGGTCAAGTTGTCAATGAATGAACTAACTGAAGAACAACTACGTGAAAGTGTAGAACTCATATTAAATAATCCTTCATTTAAAGAAGCTGCTTTGAATTTGAAGGAGTCTTTCCGAAAATCCGGTGGGTATAAACAAGCTGTTGATGAAATTTCTACATTTGTAGGTCAGTAATAAATAGAAAATTATACATGAGAAGAGTGTCTATATGAAATGATATAGACACTCTTCTTTTATATGAAGCGGAGAATTCGTTGTTTTGAAATGTTAAATATTCTGTTTTTAAAATTCGGACCATAGTTTTACGTGTTACTAATGCTTTCATCATTTCTGCACAACTTCTGCACATACTTTGATGATTTCTATGTCATGATATATTCATCAAGTGAAATATTTCACAAGAAATGAAATATATTTTCACTGCGGTGTATGCATAATGAACACATACATCGATACAAGATTGTCTCTTGTTATTCTTTTACATCGAAGCCCACATTACACTACAAAGTATAACAAGAAGGGGACAGGAACATGAATAATCGATTATTAAAACAACTACAAAACATGAAAATGAACAAAAAAAGTCTAGGAGCTGTTGCATTAACAGCCGGAATTATTGGCTCGACACTTATTCCTCAAAATGCATACGCGCACGGTTTTGTTGAAAATCCTGGCAGCCGATCTGCTTTATGTAGTCCAACTTATGGCGCACTAAATGTAAATTGCGGAAGTGTTATGTATGAACCGCAAAGCTTAGAAGCACCAAAAGGATTCCCGCAAGGTGGCCCAGTTGATGGACAAATCGCTTCTGCAGGCGGAAAATTTGGCGGTATTTTAGATCAGCAAACTGAAAATCGTTGGTTTAAAAATACAATCACAGGCGGAGAAAATAGTTTTACTTGGAAATATACAGCGCCTCACTTAACGAGTAAATGGCATTACTATATTACCAAAAAAGGATGGAACCCAAATAAATCACTTACAAGAGCAGATTTTGAACCAATTGGAACTGTCCAACATGATGGTTCTGCAGCCTCAAATCATTTAACTCACAAAGTTAATGTACCTACTGATAGAAGTGGATACCATGTGATTTTAGCAGTATGGGATGTAGCTGATACAGCAAATGCATTCTATAATGTTATTGATGTTAATCTTATCAATGATGTGAAACCAGATATAGAAGCTCCAAGTAGTCCAAATGGAATTCAGGCACAAAAAGTAACAGCGAATAGTATAGAACTAACATGGAACTCTTCTACGGATAATGTAGGGGTAAAAGGGTATCAAATCTTCCGTAACGGAGAGATGATTGACACAGTACCAGGCACTCATTTTATTGATAAAAAATTACAAGCGAGTACAGAGTATTCTTATATTGTAAAAGCGATCGACGCAGCTGGGAATGTATCGAAAGAAAGCCAATCGCTTACAGTAAAAACAACTGTCGAGACTCCTGATACAGAAGCACCAACACAACCAAAGGGATTACATAGTATGGGAACGACAGCGTCAAGTGTGGATCTAATGTGGAGTCCTTCTGACGATAATATTGGTGTAGACCATTATGATATTTATAGAGAAACAGAAGGATCAATGAAAAAGATTGCAACATCCAATGCGACTTCTTATATGGATAAAAATTTACTTCCTAATACTACTTATAAATATGTAGTGAAAGCTGTTGATGTAGCTGGAAATGAATCCGTACAGAGTGATATATTCGTAATTACCACAAAAACTGAAAGCGCTTCATATGAAGAGTGGGATGCAAAGAAAGCATATGAAAAGGGAGATAGAGTTCTACACGAAGGAAAAGTATATGAAGCAGTCCAGAGTTATCAAGGAAATGGGGATCCAAACTGGATTTATGCCTTATCATTATGGAAAACAGTGTAAGCTTTACCTAGATATGAACTAAGAGATGATGGGCTTTGATGCAAAAGGAAATATTGAGAATTTACTTTTCTATTAATAAATAAGGGTAGTATATGAATTCATATATTACCCTTTTTATTATGATAATACTTTCGTCATAAGAACGTGTGGAATGCCATCTTCCATAAATACATCTGAAGAAGTTTGATAACCTAGTTTTGTATAAAATCCTTCAGCTTGTGTTTGACCGTGTAGTTTTACTTTTGTTGCTTCTTTGTCACGAGCAATTTCTTCTAACGCCTTGATTATTACTTTTCCTAATCCGTATTTACGATAGTCTTTTAAAATACAAATGCGTTCTAATTTTCCGGCACCATCAACAAATCGTATACGACCTGTACCTACAGGAAGCTCGTTATAATAAACTAAAATATGTTTACATTCCTCACCGATTTCATCGAATGTATCGAATTCATCTTCAAGAGGGACATTTTGTTCTTTTACAAATACTTCTTTTCGAATATGAAAGGCAGTTTCTAAATCTGTAAGTTCTGTTATGAGTTTGGAGTGCAAATTATTCAGCCCTTTCTAGTGTGATGTGCTTTTGTTTTCATAGTATATCATAATACCACGCTATAAAGAAAAAATATAAAAAGCTGACAGTAAGAGTCAGCTTTCATTATAATTCCTTTATTCCATTTTTTGTTCCAATAATCGCCTTACTAGTCATATTAACAAACAATCCTGTTTCAACTACGCCTGTAATCATTTTTAATTGCGTGTGTATGTTGGAAGGATTCGTTATGTTATGAGGGAATACACAATCAATAATCATGTTATTGTTATCGGTAATAAACGCTTCATTGTTTTTTAGACGTAACGTTGTTTGACAACCTAAAGCTTGAATTTTGCTTTCCGTTTGTTTCCATGAAAAAGGTGTAATTTCAATTGGTAATGGGAAAGTGCCTAAATGCGTTACGAGTTTTGATTCATCAGCAATGATAATTAGTTCTTTAGAGGAGGAGGCAACGATTTTTTCACGAAGTAATGCGCCACCACCACCTTTTATAAGTTGTAAATTTGAATCAATTTCATCTGCACCATCGATTGTAAGATCGAGTATATTCATTTTATTTAAGGAGATTAATGGAATAGATAGTTGTTTAGCTAAATTTTCCGTTTCTTTTGACGTTGGTACAGCTTGAAATGATAATCCTTCTTTAACACGCTCACCTAATTTTTGTATCGTCCAATATACAGTAGAACCTGTACCAAGTCCAACTTTCATCCCATCTTTTACAAAGCTAGCAGCATATTCACCAGCGAGCTGTTTTAAATTTAGCATATTATTCTGCTGGACGCGGGCCTGCATCAAGACCTGAATTTTCTACTGTAAGTATAGGGCGAACGACAATATCTTTATGTACGTGCATTTGGCATGATAAACGTAAGTGATCTTCAATTCCCTTTTCCGTAATCGCATTTTTTTCATTAGAATTCGCTTCACAAAACTCACCTGCAATAATTTCTACTCTACAAGTTGTGCAGCGGGCTTTCCCACCGCAGCGATGAAGAATGTGTACCCCGTTATCTTCAATCGCTAATACTAACTTTGTGCCTTCTTTTACATCAAAAGTTCCCGCACCTTCAATTGTTAATTTTGGCAAATTTGTTCCTCCTCACGTAATATTGTACATAACATATTTATGACCGCGAATTATTAAACATAAACATAATTTTTTTATATGCCCCGTAACTTTTTTATTTGTTGAATCGTTAATTAAGTAAGCGCTGAAAAGGAGTGGTTATTTTGTGCACAAAAGTAACTCATATTTTTAAAAATCATATCGATATGAATCATTCAAATATAAATTTTTTAATTGAGCAATACGGAGAATTGAAAAGGTACTGTACATTTTTAACAAAAAACAAATGGGACGGCGAAGACCTTGCCCAAGAAACAGTTTGTAAAGTTCTTCAAAAATATAGTAATAAAGATATTTGTATGACACTTGTATATAAAATAGCTAGAAATCGCTGGATAGATCAGATGAAATCAAAATCAGTTCATGAAAAAATAAAGGGACAAATTACTTTTGAAGAACCACAAGAGAACATTGCAGATTTGCATGAAATGGTAGGGAAAGTATTAGCGTCACTCAATGTGCAACAGTCCACAATTTTATTATTAAAGGATGTTTTTCAATATAGTATCGCTGATATTGCTAAAGTATGTTCCGTAACAGAAGGTGCAGTAAAAGCTTCTTTATTTCGGAGTAGAAATAGGCTGAAAACTGTAAGTGAAGAAGGGATTGAGATTGTAGAATTCACAGATGATATTGAAGTTGTAGTAACGTCTATTCGTGAGGAAAAACCGGAATTGTTAACAAAGCTTCTTCCGACAATAGATTTTACTAAGTTACCATCTAAACAGCCAGTCTTATTATTTAATGCAAAAAAACCTTCTTCCTACAGTTGTATGCTTTGCGCGGCATAACAATTATTGGAGGGATTCAAAATGAATGCAATTCCATATGTAGTAGAACAAACGAAATTAGGAGAACGTTCCTATGATATATATTCAAGGTTATTAAAAGACCGCATTATTATTATCGGTTCAGAAATAAATGACCAAGTAGCAAGTAGTGTCGTAGCTCAATTATTATTTTTAGAAGCGGAAGATGCCGAGAAAGATATATTTTTATACATTAACAGTCCAGGCGGCTCAACGACAGCAGGTTTTGCCATATTAGATACGATGAATCTCATTAAACCAGATGTACAAACGCTATGCATGGGATTTGCAGCATCATTTGGTGCATTGTTATTATTATCAGGTGCAAAAGGAAAACGGTTTGCACTCCCTAATAGTGAAATTATGATTCATCAGCCACTTGGTGGTGCGCAAGGTCAGGCAACAGAAATTGAAATAACAGCGAAAAGAATACTAAAGTTAAAGCGTGATATTAATAAAATGATTGCAGAAAAAACAGGGCAATCAATTGAAAGAGTAGCACATGATACAGAAAGAGATTATTTTATGACTGCGGAAGAAGCGAAAGAATATGGGATTGTAGATGATGTTGTTACGAAAAAATAAGATAAAACAGGCTAGAGGATATGCTAACCCTCTAGCCTGTTTTGTTAATCTTTTACCCATTCATCAACTAGCGCTTGATTCTTTTCAATCCATTTTCGCGCCGCTTCTTCAGGGTCTTTCGTTTTATTTAACATGACCATTAATGTACCAAGCTGTTCATCGTTCATTTTCCATTTGTCAAAGTATTTTATGATATCCGGATGATCTTTTTCGAAACCTTTACGAACAGAGTAATAAATGTCATCTTTTTCACCATATACTTTCTTAGGGTCTTTTAAATATTTTAAGTCAAATTCGGAAAAGCCCCAATGCGGATTCCAAAGCGTAACAGCGATTGGTTTCTTTTTCGTATATGCTTTCTTTAGTTCGCTCATCATCGCAGCTTCAGAAGATTGGACAAGTTTTAGTTTAATATCATATTCCTTCATTGCTTTGTTCGTTAAATTCATAAGACTACTACCGGGTTCGATTCCGACAATTTTGTTATCTAGCTCATCTTTATGTGCATTTAAATCCTCAATACTGTTAATGTTTTTCATATAAGAAGGGACGACGAGGCCAAGTCCAGTACCTTCATACCATTTGGATTTTAAGACTATATCATCTTTATAACGAGCATTTAACGGTTTATCCGTAACGGGTAGCCACACTTCTAAATTAGCATCAACATCACCGCGAGCGACACCAGTCCAAATTGCCGCTTTTTCTAAATACATGAGTTCAACTTTGTAACCTTTTTGTTCTAATAAAACTTTCCACATGTTTGCCGTTGCAATGTTTTCTTTCCAACTTGTTACACCAAGTTTAATTTTTCCTTTCGAATTTGCATTTGTTGCATTACATGAAGAGAAAATCATAGTAATAAATAATGCAAGGCATATAAGCCATATTTTCTTTCTCATTGAAACCCTCCTAAGAAACGTTTGCCTTTTTAAATAAATGTATAAGTAAACATTCTTATTATGAACGGAAACGAGAATTTTAAAGAAATCTTATGAATGTCATTTTTATGTAATATTTCTTTGCAAAATCGCAACACTATGTGAATAGATGGGTAGAAAAGGAGTAGTGACATGGATAATACAAAGGTGCGTGTTGAAAACGTAACAAAAGTATTTGGGAAACACCCGCAAAGAGCGCTTACTTTATTAAAAGAAGGAAAAAGCAAATCGGAAATTTTGAAAGAGACAGGAATGAATGTTGGTGTAAAAAAGGCAACTTTTGAAGTATATACGGGAGAGATTTTTGTAATTATGGGGCTGTCTGGTAGCGGGAAATCTACGCTAGTTCGAATGTTAAATCAATTAATTAGACCAACAGCAGGGCATATATACATAGATGGTGAAGATATCGCGACGATGGGGAAAGAAGAGTTACGAAGAGTGAGAAGAACGAAAATGAGTATGGTGTTTCAAAAGTTCGCTTTATTTCCGCATCGTACAGTGATACAAAATGTTGCGTACGGATTAGAAATTCAAGGAGTTCCAGTAGAGGAACGAGAGCATAAGGCATTAGAATCGCTACAGTTAGTAGGACTAGATCATCATAAAGATAATTATCCAAGTCAACTTAGTGGCGGTATGCAGCAGCGCGTTGGAATCGCAAGGGCATTAACAAATAATCCAGATGTATTGTTAATGGATGAGTCATTTAGTGCATTAGATCCACTGATTCGAAAAGAAATGCAAGATGAGCTATTAGAATTACAAGATAAAATGGAGAAAACAATTATTTTTATTACACACGATTTAGATGAAGCTCTTCGAATTGGAGATCGTATCGCTTTAATGAAAGATGGAGAGATTGTCCAAATTGGAACGCCTGAAGAAATTATGATGAGTCCTGCCAATGAATTTGTAGAGAAATTCGTGGCGGATGTGAATTTAGGAAAAGTAATTACGGCGGAATCTATATTAAAACGACCTGAAACTTTATTAATTGATCGTGGACCGCGTGTAGCACTTCAGATTATGAGGAATGCAGGTGTTTCTACTGTATATGTTGTTAACAAAAAATATGAGTTTTTAGGTATATTAACTGCAGATGATGCGAGTAAAGCAGTACAAAAGCAATGGCCAATTGCTGATTTATTGCTTAACGATATCCCACACGTGTATTTAGATACTTTACTGGAAGAAACGTATGCGAAAATGGCGGAGATGAAATATCCGTTACCAGTAATCGATGAGAAGAAAAGGCTAAGAGGAATTATTAAACGCGAAAGTGTCATTCAAGCTCTTGCAGGTAATATTGAGGAAGAGGTGAAAGACGATGAGTAGTATACCACGTATTCCATTAGGGGAATGGGTTGATTCATTTGTTGCCAGTTTATACGAGCACTTTGAAGGCTTATTCCGAGGGTTCTCTTATATTATCGGCGGATTCGTTGATTTACTCACTAATTTTTTAACAATAATACCAGCTATATTGATGATTATTATCCTTTGTTTCCTCATTTGGTACACAACGAGAAAAGTATCTTTAGTTATTTTTACACTCATCGGATTATTATTTATTTTGAATATTAACTACTGGGCACAAACGATGCAAACATTAGCGCTCGTACTCACATCTGTTATTATTTCAATCATTGTCGGGATTCCAATTGGTATTTTAGCATCTCAAAATGAACGTTTTTCAAAATTTTTAAAACCGACATTAGATTTTATGCAAACAATGCCGGCGTTCGTATATCTTATTCCTGCGATTACATTTTTCGGAGTAGGTGTAGTGCCTGGGATTATTGCATCCGTAATCTTTGCAATGCCGCCGACAATTCGATTTACTGACTTAGGAATTAGACAAGTTCCAGAAGATTTAATAGAAGCAGCGAATGCGTTTGGCTCTACCGCATCACAAAAATTGTTTAAAGTACAATTACCACTCGCAACTGGAACGATCATGGCAGGTGTGAATCAAAGCATTATGCTTTCTTTATCTATGGTAGTAACAGCATCTCTTGTAGGAGCACCAGGTCTTGGGGTTGATGTATACCGCTCTGTAACACAAGTAAATATCGGTATGGGATTTGAAGCTGGACTAGCTATTGTTGTCATTGCAATTATATTAGACCGCATTACACAAGGATTTCATCAAAAAAGAAGATAAACAAAAAACACACTTTATTATACAAAGTGTGTTTTTTGTTTGAAAAGATTACATACGAACGATAACAGAACCGCCAGCCGGTGCACAAACTTGGTTTTGTTGCTGTTCCATTGATTTAATTAAATGATTATTTTCTTCGATTAATGAGATTAATTTCGCTAATTGGCTTTCAAGACTTGCGATACGCTGCATCATATATTGCGAATCATGATGCAATGTATTCCTTACGGGATGGGGGGAATACACATATTGTTGATTTAAATTTGGATTCCAATGAGGATGCATGTAAATCGTTCCTCCTTCAATAAATTACGAAGCTTTCTTATAGTAAATGCCTATGTATAATTAATGGTTACTTGAAATTTTTTGTTATAAAAGGAGTATGTACAAAAAATAGGAAATATTATATGTGAAGTTAAAATGAATTTTTTGGGAATGTTCAATTGAGATAGTTAATATATTAATACATTAAAGTAAATGTATGTTGTTTAGGGAGAAACGATGGGAGGCGATGCAATTTTGACTAAAAATAAAAAAAGAAATGATGCCTTGGCGATAGGTGTTGCTATAGGGGTTGTAATTGGTGTGTTTCAAGGGGGCTTTACTAGTAATTTAGTAATTGGAATTGTGATAGGGATCGTAATTGGCTTTGCATTTTTGAAGAAATAATGAGTTTGTAAATTTATTTAAAAAACCTCTTCGTTAAAAGAATGAATTTTCGGAATACAAATCCTATTTTTCCTTTTTTTATGATATTATAAATAAAAAGGATGGTGATGGATATGTCAACAAACAATCAAGTAGAGCAAAACTGCTTTATTTGCGAAAAACATATAGGAAACGTTACAGTTCCAGGTGGAGCTATTTTCGAAGATGAACTCGTTTACGTTGGACATGTCCACTGGGATAGGGAAGAAACATACCTTGGTTATGTAATGATAGATATAAAAAGACATGTACCTGGCCTTGCCGAACTAACAGATGAAGAAGCGAAAGCGTTCGGACTTATAACAAGTAGAGTAAGTAAAGCGCTAAAAGAAAGTGAAGGTGCAGAACATATTTACACTTTTGTTTCAGGGAATGGTGTACCACATATGCATATGCACATCATACCGCGTTATCCAAATACACCCAAAGAGTTTTGGTCACCAACGGAAGTAGCGAAATGGACTGGTGCGCCATATGGTGACGCAGAGAAAATCAAAAAACTATGCGAAAGAATACGAAAGTATATGGTGAGTGAAAATGCATACAAGAAATAATAGACAATATTCATGGATTGGAAATAAGAAGATGTGTTTAGACGAAGTTTCAGTAAAACAATATGGTGATATCGTACTCGGTACATATGGCGGGAATATAAATGCCGGAGCAAAAAAGAACGAAGATGGCGCGTTAGTTTGGTCAAATGGTGATTGGGAATTTGCAGCTATTTTAGATGGACATAATAGTGCGGAAAGTGTTGATTTAGTAGTAAATACAATCCAAAAAGAATTTGAAAATATAAAAGTAATGATGAATGAATCGATTGATACAGTATTTCGATCTGTTGAAAATCATATACTTACAATTTTTCAGTCCTCTTCATTTAAAGAAAAGTGCCAAAAAATTAAAGGTGAAACAGCTTGCTTAATATGTGTAAGAAAAGAAAATTATATATGGTGGTTATCTATTGGCGATTGCCTCATTTATGTATTTCATGAAGAATTACATAAGTTAGGACAATATGCATTAAATCAGCGTCATTTTTATGAATGGATTGGAAATGTAAACACATTTCATTTACCAGTTCCTTGCTATTCAACAGGAATTCGTGAATTACGTACTGGAAAGAATCGAATTGTAATGGTTACAGATGGAGTATTAGAATGCGGCAAACGTCATTATGAAACACCATTGAATCTATATAATGATATGAATAGAAATAATATAGAACTTGACGAAAGTGTTCATTATGTATTAGAACATGTTCATCATCAATTCGGACGAGATAGTGCGACAATTATTAGTTGGGACGTTGAAAACAAAGAGAATGCTACATATCCAAGTGATCAGCCGGATAAAAGGTGAAGGAGGAGACATCACTGTTTTTAGTTAAAGTAATTCTATTAGTATTATGGATCATATTTGTAGTTATTTTGGAAAAAGTAGTGAGAAAAAAATTAAATATACCGAAACAAACTGACTGGAATAGTAAATATGTAAACAACTCTCATAAATGGGGTACTAGGGTTCTTATCATTTCTTATATAATTGTTACAATGATATGTGCCACTTTAAATCCCATTTATATTAGTAATTTACCCATATTATTTTTAATAACTTTATACTGCTTTCAATCATATATGGAGTGGAAATATGATAAAGAATCGAGGGAATATGTCATTTCTTTAGGAACAGTTCCATTATTAATAATTACAGGAATTATGTTTAATTTCTTCTTTTATAGCTATTGGATTTAATCATATGTGGAATGAATGGAGAGGCAAAATGAAAAATCCTAAATTACGTGCTGAAGTAATGATTGTAAATGAAGATCGTTCTAAAGTACTTGTACAATGTGATTTAAGCGAAACATTTTATCGTTTTCCAGGCGGCTCTATTCAATTTGGTGAAACAGCAACAGAAGCAATAATGCGAGAATTAATGGAAGAATACGATTTGAAGCTCGATGTTCAAGAGTTAGCCGTTGTAAATGAGCATATTTTTGAGTGGAAAAACGAAAAAGGACATCACTGTACATTGCTACATTGGGGAACTGTTCAAGAGAGAATTACAAATGAAATAAGACATAAAGATATTATATTAATCTGGAAAAGTCTAGACGAATTAAAGGAGAAACGAACGTATCCTGAAGGGATTGTAAGTTATTTAGAGGAGAATAACCGAAATATAGTCCACTTTATTTCTAAAAATAAAATAAAGTAATAGGAGGGGGAACAACAATGAGTACCTCTACAATTTTGATGCTTATTATTGGACTGGGTATTGGTGGATATTTCTTAGAACAGTTTTTAAGAAGAAAATTGAATATGGAGATAAGGGGCTTCTTTGGATATAAGCATGTGAATAGTTTACATGTAAAATTAGAAATAGGGCTTATTATTATTTATATAATAGGTAGTTGTTATTATATGTTTAAATTTGAAAACTCTAAAATGGCTTATGTCATGTTCACTTATTTAGGGATATCATGTACTTTAAGAGCATGGATGGAATGGAAGTATGATAGAGAATCAAAAGAATATATACTTTCGATAACGGGAATGGTTGCATTTATATTGATGATCTCAATACTAGTTTATTTCGTTCCACCTGCTGCATAATAAGGTGATTATTGATGGTACAAATAGTGAAATAACTAATAAATAAGAAACCATTTACTACTAAATGGTTTCTTATTTAAATTCATCATTTAGCCCACTTTAATGGGCAGTAAGACCCCCACCTCAAAATTCAGCGAAAGCAAAGAAGTTAGGTGGGGGATCAACTGCCCCTAAAAGTCCGATTGGTGAGGGCTGATAACCAGTGGGGGATGAAGAAAACCCCCACTGGTTAAAGTTTCACTTTATTTTGGCTA
Source organism: Bacillus cereus group sp. BfR-BA-01379 (assembly GCF_022663605.1). Classification (NCBI taxonomy): domain Bacteria; kingdom Bacillati; phylum Bacillota; class Bacilli; order Caryophanales; family Bacillaceae; genus Bacillus; species Bacillus cereus group sp. BfR-BA-01379. Next base: position 9,238 of record NZ_JAKUFT010000011.1, on the reverse strand, counting down.
ATATGGATGTAACGAAATTTGTTTTATCCTCTGCATATCGATGTTTATCATTAGGATTAGCTTGTGAAAGTAGAATCTTTAACTGTTCATACTGTATACGAGAAGTTTTATTTTCTATTAAGTAATCTCTGAATTGTAATTGTTCTATTAAATATGTATTTCCTTGTTCATACATATGAATTTGATGAGTTCTTGGCTCTCCTTTATTAAAGTAGTATCGTTCAGGTAGTACATCTTTTCTGTATTTATAGTTTAGTAATTCTAATTTTTTAATACATGTTAAACCGTCCTTATAATCTTTTAGTTCGATTGCTATATCAATAATTGGCTTTGCACTTAGATGTGGAATAGAGGTACTACCAATATGGTGTATTGCTAAAATATGTTTGCTAATTTGTTCTTCAATGAGTCGTTTCTCTTTCATAAACTCAATTTGCCATTCTTCAGTCCATGGAACTAAAAACACTTTTCCAAACGGTAAACCTAACATTTGATTCGCACCTCTTTCAAAAAGTTAATTACATTTTTTTGAAGCTTCTCAAAACAAGGTATTCCCACAATCGCCATGGAAGAATCTTCTTCGCAAAGATCATAAATTTTACACCTTTGCCAATCGGATATCGTAAATTCGCACGCTTAGATTCAGCAATTTCTACAATTTTATTAGCAACATCTATCGGATTTCCAAACGTATCACTGCCGCTATTAATATGTTTTTGTATTTTATCCATATATTCTTTGTAAGGAGAAGATGTATCAGATTGGTTTGTAGCTAGTTGTTTACCTACTTCCCAAATATTTGTGTTATAAGAACCTGGTTCTATTAAAGCAACATCTATTCCGAACGGTTGTACTTCTAAACGAAGGGATTCACTCCATCCTTCTAATGCATATTTTGAAGAAACATAAGGGGATAGACCAGGGAATCCAACTTGACCACTAATGCTGCTTATATTAATGATTTTCCCACTTTTTTGTTCTCTCATATAAGGTAAAACAAGCTGAGTGATTGAAATAGCTCCAAAAAGGTTCGTTTCAAATTGTTTACGGTATTCCTCTACTGGAATTTCTTCTACAAAGCCCCCATTTGCGTATCCTGCATTATTAATGAGAAGGTCTACTCTGCTTATTTCTTGTAAAAACAATTGAAAGTTATGTATAGAGTTTTGATCGGTTACATCTAATTGCTGAATTTTTATGTTTTGTTGTAAGTTGAGTTTAGTAGCTTGAGATATTAAATCTTTTTGTTTATTAATGTTTCGCATTGTGGCGATAACTAAATAGTCTTTTTTCGCAAGCTCAAGTGTTGTTAAAAGTCCGAATCCACTTGAAGCCCCAGTAATAACAGCGATTTTTTTATTCATTTTTTGCTCGCTTTCTTTTTCTTTTATCATAACGAATTGTATAGCGAATAGCTATTTATTGTATAAAGACATTTGTTATAATTGAAAAATATTATCAATTAATTAATGGTTTATTTATAAAAGGAGTGTGGATTTCATGAGGACTAACGGTTTTCATGATATTTTTCATAAATATTTTCATGAATTACAAATGGAAGATGAGAGACATATGTATGTACCAAATATATTAGGTAAAGGAGAAGTACGAAGATGGACGTCGTTTTCTGGAATGGAAATTGTGTTATCAAACTTTCAATTCCATAATAATCACCATATTCAGTTTGCATCGGATGCAGCAATGGTGGAACTTAATTTTTGTTTGCAAGGTTTTGCGGAGGTACAAGTAGGTCATTCTTCGTATGAATTAAAGACTGGAAATAGCTATTTATATTTTATGAATGATTTTGAAGTGTTATTTGAATATGAAAAAGAGAAGCCTCTTTATTCATTAGCTATTGGAATCCCTGTACCATTATTTAATCATTTTATGTTGGATTATGCTGATGAAGGAATGCTTAATTTTCACGCTATATTAGGTAATAACCCATTTAAAAAATTGCAAAGTCCAATTGACTCTCTATCAGCTAATATTATTTCAAAAATGATAGATTTTCCACATCAAGATCGTATATATCAACTAGAAATGGAAAGTAAAGTGCTTGAATTACTCTCCATCCATTTTGGTAGGTTTTTGTTAAAGAATTGTAATGAAATAAAAAGAAGAGTTTTATCAAAAAGTGATATAAATAAAATAAAACGTGCTGAAGAAATATTAATGCAGCGGATGGAATTACCACCATCATTATTAGAACTAGCTAAGTTAGTAGGGTTAAATGATTATAAATTAAAACTGGGATTTAAAGAGTTATTTGGTACATCTGCATTTGCATATTTAAGAGAACAGCGAATGGAACGGGCAATGTTTTTATTACGTTCTGGAACTAGTAATGTAACTGAAACGGCAATCACTGTTGGGTATAAAAATATAAGTCATTTTTCAGAGTCATTTAAAAAGAAATATGGAATAAAACCTTCTGAAATTTTACGTATATATTAAAAATCCGCTATACCGTAAACTCCTCCGTTATTTGGTAGTTGTATTTTGTAGTGGTCAGTATAATTACAATCAACATCCAATTGTAAATAACTATTTATGGAGGAATTTAAATGAATGAACGGAATGAACATCACTTTTGGGTATTTGTATTAATAGGAATGTTCCTTATTATAACAACAACCGGTTTTGCACGTATGGCATATGGAATTATATTGCCATTTATGCAAGAGGGGCTTCACTTATCTACAGCTCAATCAGGTATGTTAGGAACTATACTTTTTTTAGGCTATTTATTAACTGTAGGAACATCTGGAATATTTACTATCCGTTTTGGCGCAAAATTAGTTTTATTAATAGGAAGTTGGCTTGTTGTTGTAAGCTTATTGGGATTAGCCTTTGTTTATTCACTTTGGCTAGTCGCTATTTGTATGCTATGTGCTGGAGCTGGTAGTGCTTTAGTTTATACACCACTCATGTCAATAACGGTAGGATGGTTTCCGGACAAAAGAGGAACTGTTATGGGGCTGTTATTAAGCGGTGCTGGAATAGGTATGTTATTTAGTGGGATAATTGTTCCTTATGTAGTACGTACATTTCCTGAGTACAGTTGGCGTGGTGTATGGTTTTTGTTTTGGGTTATTACATGTATCGTAGTATGTATCGCTTCAATTATTTTGAAAAATCCTGATGTAACCGAAGATGAGGAAAAAGGGAATCATAAATCGTTTTTATGGAAAACAAAAGAACTATATGTTATTGCATGGATGTATTTTATTGTGGGAATTGTTTACTTAATTCCGAATTTATATCAAACTAGTTTTATGATTGATAGTGGTATTTCGGCAGCAATGTCAGGAACCATTTATGCAATTGCCGGTATGTTTTCAATAGTAGGAGCTCCTATCTGGGGATTGATTTCAGATAAGTTTGGCATAAAGAAAACGTTATGTATTGCACTTTTATTAGCAGTAATAGGTGATGTGATGCCAATCCTTTTTGACAACATAATGGGTTTTATTGTATCGGCAATAATTTGGGGTTCTAGCCTCGGTGGTATTCTTTTATTAATACAAGTTGCAGCATCAAAGCAAGTATCCCAAAAGTACGTATCAATGGCAATTAGTTTTATATCTGTTTTTTATGCAGTTGGTCAAATGATTGGACCAGGACTTGCAGGCTGGATTATTGGAACAAGTGGTTATACAGCTGCTTATGGATTAGGTGCGTTCGGTTTCTTTATATGTATATGTATGGGATTGCGTTTAAAAAGAGGAAATCTTACAAACTCAGCGTATTTAGAGAAGTGAGTATTGTCATGAAATGAATCTTTTTAAAGGGAGGACGTAAAGTGGTACATGTGAAAGATGTATTAGCAGATCAATTATTAGCGAATGCGAATGATCCTAGTTGGTATATGCCATTTTCAGATGCAGTGAAAGATCTATCTGAGAGAGAAGCTTTCTGGAAACCGAATGAAGAGAGTAATAGTATAGCTGAGATTGTACAACATTTATTGTATTGGAACTCAACGTGGCAAACTAGGTATAAAGAATCGAATGTGAATGCCGTGCCTGCTATTGGTGATAATAACAAAAGTTTTATGCTTTCAGATAATCAATCATTCGATGAGTTAAGAGAAAAACTACTAGAGAAACTGTTACAATGGCAAAAGCTTATAAATGAAGAGAAGGTTGAAAGCGATGTAGTTGGATTTCCCGTAAATGCGAAGTGGTGGGAAGTGCTTAGTAATGTAACGACTCATAATGCTTATCATATTGGTCAAATTATTTACATCCGAAAATTACAGAAAAGTTTTGATAATGAATAAGATCGTAATTCTCAAATTAGGTGAACAAAAGTGGACAAAACGAGACATAAGTCTCATTTTGTCCACTTTTTTATTTTGAAAGGAAAGAGAAAAGCCATGAAATCAATGATTAGAATTTGGCACAGTACTTGCAATATAAAAGATGAACAAGAAAATAGGAGGGCTGGACATGTTAAAAACAACTGAAAGTAAAGGGAATGAAATTACGAAAGAACAAGCTCGTTGGATGTATGAAAAAATGTTAGAAATTCGTAAGTTTGAAGATAAGGTACATGAATTATTCGCGCAAGGCGTTCTGCCAGGTTTCGTTCATTTATACGCAGGTGAAGAAGCGGTAGCAGTTGGTGTATGTGCCCACTTAACAGATGGTGACAGTATTACAAGTACGCATAGAGGACATGGACATTGTATCGCAAAAGGCTGTGATTTAAACGGGATGATGGCTGAACTTTTTGGGAAAGCGACAGGGTTATGTAAAGGTAAAGGCGGTTCCATGCATATTGCCGATTTAAATAAAGGAATGCTTGGTGCGAACGGGATTGTAGGCGGAGGTTTTCCACTTGCTTGTGGCTCAGCATTAACAGCTAAATATAAAGGAACGAAAGATGTAAGTGTTTGTTTCTTCGGTGACGGAGCAAATAATGAAGGGACATTCCATGAAGGGGTTAACTTAGCAGCAATTTGGAAGTTACCAGTTATTTTTATCGCAGAAAATAACGGTTACGGTGAGGCGACAACATTTGAATATGCTTCAAGCTGTAATTCCATTGCAGATCGCGCGAAAGCTTACAATATTCCAGGTGTTCAAGTAGATGGAAAAGATTTACTTGCGGTGTATAAAGCAGCGGAAGAAGCGGTGGAACGCGCACGTAATGGCGGTGGTCCAACAATCATTGAATGTATGACATATCGGAATTACGGTCATTTCGAAGGTGAAGCGCAAACATATAAAACTTCAGAAGAAAGAGAAGAACATTTAAATGAAAAAGATGCGATTGTGAACTTCCGTAAGCATTTAATTCATGAAGCTTTATTAACTGAATCTGAACTTGTTGATATGGAAAAGGCAGTAGATGAGGCAGTACAAAAATCAATTGAATTTAGTGAAAATAGTCCATATCCAGAGGATGAAGAATTATTAAAAGATGTATACGTTTCTTACAAATAAGAGGAGGGTGAAAAATAATGACTAGAACAGTTAGTATGTCAACTGCAATCAATGAAGCGATGAAAATATCAATGCGTCGTGATGAAAATGTAATTTTAATCGGAGAAGATGTTGCAGGCGGTGCACAAGTGGATCACTTGCAAGATGATGAAGCATGGGGCGGTGTACTCGGTGTTACGAAAGGGCTTGTACAGGAATTTGGCCGGAATCGTATTTTAGATACTCCAATTTCTGAAGCTGGTTATATGGGAGCAGCAATGGCAGCTGCGGCAACAGGTTTACGTCCAATTGCTGAATTAATGTTTAATGATTTTATCGGAAGTTGTCTTGATCAAGTATTAAACCAAGGTGCAAAATTCCGCTATATGTTCGGTGGTAAAGCGAAAGTGCCAGTTGCAGTACGTACGATGCATGGTGCTGGTTTTAGCGCAGCAGCACAGCATTCGCAAAGTTTATACGCGTTATTTACGAGCATTCCAGGTATAAAAGTTGTTGTTCCTTCCACTCCATATGACGCAAAAGGCTTATTATTAGCGGCAATTGAAGATGATGATCCAGTAATCTTCTTTGAAGATAAAACACTTTACAATATGAAAGGCGAAGTACCAGAAGGGTACTATACAATTCCTTTAGGGAAAGCAGATATTAAACGTGAAGGTTCTGATGTAACAATCGTCGCAATTGGAAAACAAGTTCATACAGCACTTGCAGCTGCTGAGCAATTATCGAAAAAAGGACTTGAAGTAGAAGTAATCGATCCACGTTCTTTATCACCGCTTGATGAAGATACAATTTTAGCATCTGTTGAAAAAACGAATCGCTTAATTGTTATTGACGAAGCAAATCCAAGATGTAGTATCGCAACAGATATTGCGGCAATTGTAGCAGATAAAGGATTCGATTTGTTAGATGCACCTATTAAACGAATTACAGCACCACATACACCAGTTCCGTTCTCACCACCACTTGAAAAGTTATATTTACCAACGCCGGAGAAAGTAATTGAAATTGTATCTGAAATGATCGGAGACCAACCTTTATTACATGTGTAATGAAACGATGAGAAGGGAGAGAGAAACATGGCTGTAGAAGTTGTAATGCCGAAGTTAGGTATGGCGATGAAAGAAGGTATTATTACGAGCTGGAATATTAAAGCGGGTGATCATGTAGCAAAAGGTGAACTAATTGCTAGTATTAACTCGGAAAAAATCGAAACTGAAATAGAGGCACCAGCTGATGGAACTGTTCTTGATATAGCTGTAAGTGAAGATGAGGGAGTTCCACCTGGCACTGTAATTTGCTACATCGGTAAGCAGAATGAAAAAGTAGAAGTTTATGAAAGTATAAATGTTGTAGAAGAAAAAATACCTAATCTAGAATCTAAAAATGTACAACATCCGGAACCATATGCGAAAGAAGTAGCAAAGCAAAGAATTAAAATTTCACCTGTAGCGAAGAAAATTGCAAAGTCTGAAAATCTGGATATCAAGGTATTGGTTGGTACAGGTCCTGGCGGAAGAATTACAAAGGTAGATGTGTTAAAGGCGCTTGAAGAAAGAGTACTGACTCCAGAAGTACTTGAACAAGAAGAAAGTAAAGTCATTTCTGTTACTGGTATGCGTAAAGCAATCGCAAACCGTATGCATGCAAGTTTACAAAATAGTGCGCAATTAACATTAACGATGAAAGTAGATGTGACAGATTTAGTGGCTTTACATAAAGACATAGCGGAAGCTGTACAAAAACGATACGATAACAAACTAACCATTACGGATTTTGTTTCTCGTGCTGTAGTATTAGCGCTTGGGGAGCATAAAGAAATGAACAGCGCATATATAGATGACGCAATTCATCAATTTGAACATGTTCATTTAGGCATGGCAGTCGCGTTAGAAAAAGGATTAATTGTCCCAGCTATTCGCTTTGCAAATAATCTATCTGTAGTAGAGTTATCTAAAGAGATTAAGAATGCGGCTCAAAAAGCACGAGCAGGCAGTTTAAGTAGTGATGATATGCAAGGGACAACATTTACAATTAGTAATTTAGGTAGCTTCGGTATTGAATATTTTACGCCGGTATTAAATACACCTGAAACTGGTATTTTAGGTGTAGGTGCAATTGAACATGTTCCTGTATATAAAGGGAAGAAATTAAGAAAAGGAAGTATGTTACCTTTAAGTTTAACATTTGATCATCGTGTATTAGATGGTGCACCAGCAGCTGCATTTTTACGCACAATTAAACGTTATTTAGAAGAACCTGTAACAATTCTTTTATAAAGAGAAGGTGAGAGAATGAGTAAATTAGTTGTTATTGGGGGCGGTCCCGCTGGCTATGTAGCAGCAATTACCGCGGCTCAAAATGGGAAAGATGTAACTCTTATTGATGAAGCGGATCTTGGCGGGACTTGTTTAAATGTTGGTTGTATGCCGACGAAATCATTGTTAGAAAGTGCAGAAGTGCATGACATTGTGAGAAAAGCGAATCATTATGGAATTACACTTAACAATGGAAGTATATCAATTGATTGGAAGCAAATACAGGCGAGGAAATCACAAATCGTAATGCAGCTCGTGCAAGGAATTCAATATTTAATGAAGAAAAATAAAATACAAGTTATACAAGGTAAAGCGAGATTTGAAACGGATCACCGAGTGAGAGTTACACATGGTGATAAAGAAACCATAGTAGATGGAGAACAGTTTATTATAGCGGCAGGTTCAGAACCAACTGAATTACCTTTTGCTCCATTTGATGGGAAGTGGATTTTAAATAGTAGCCATGCAATGTCCCTAGAAAATATACCGAAATCATTACTAATCGTTGGCGGTGGTGTAATAGGGTGCGAGTTTGCAAGTATTTATAGTCGTCTTGGAACAAAAGTTACGATTGTTGAAATGGCACCGCAATTATTACCTGGTGAAGATGAAGATATCGCACATATTTTAAGAGAGAAACTAGAAAATGATGGTGTAGAAATATTTACAGAAGCAGCTTTAAAAGGATTAAATAATTATAAGAAGCAAGCTTCATTTGAATATGAAGGAAATATCCAAGAAGCCAATCCGGAATATGTACTTGTTTCTGTCGGCCGAAAACCACGTGTACAAGGATTAGATTTAGAAAAAGCAGGCATTCGATTTTCAAATAAAAGGATTGCTGTGAATGAACATATGCAAACAAATGTATCACATATTTACGCAGCAGGTGATGTGATTGGTGGAATCCAACTTGCTCACGTTGCCTTCCATGAAGGAACGACAGCAGCATTGCACGCGAGTGGAGAAGATGTGAAAGTTAACTATCATGCAGTACCTCGATGTATATACACATCCCCAGAAATCGCAAGTGTAGGTTTAAATGAAAAAGATGCAAGAGAGCAGTACGGTGACATACAAATTGGTGAATTTCCTTTTACAGCGAACGGAAAAGCGCTTATTATTGGAGAACAAACGGGGAAAGTAAAAGTTATTGTGGAATCTAAATATCAAGAAATTATAGGGATTTCAATTATCGGTCCTCGTGCAACCGAACTGATCGGACAAGGAACCGTAATGCTTCATACAGAAGTTACCGCTGATATAATGAGAGATTATATTGCAGCGCATCCAACTTTATCTGAAGCGATTCATGAAGCATTATTGCAAGCAATAGGACATGCTGTACATGCTTAAATGAAAATATAATAAACCACTATTCTCTAAATGAATAAGAGAATAGTGGTTTGGATTTTTACAGAAAAAATTGAATATCCTATTATTTTTTTACGTCAATCGCTGAAG